>NZ_JAIUKB010000146.1:0-33347 GCF_020176785.1 Saccharopolyspora sp. 6V
GGGCGCGGCGCCCCCCCCCCCCCCCCCGGGGGGGGGGGGGGGGCCGGGGGGGGGGGGGGGGGGGCACCCGCGCCCGCGCGGACGAGCTCTGCGCCGACCGCGACTGAGCGGCCCGCAGGCGCCCGGTCCGGTCCCGAGGCGGATCAGCCGACGCGGTCGTCGGAGCGGGGGACCAGGCCGGACGGCGGCACCAGGCCCCACCGCTCCAGCTGCGCCCGTACCTGCTCGGCGGCGTCGATGTTCAGCGGCCCGGACGTCCACATCGAGTACGGCAGGTTGAGGAACCGCTGCTCGGTGACCGCCCGCAGCCGGTCGATGCCGGGCCGCGCCCGCAGCATCGCCACCTTCTCCGCGAAGGTCTGCGGCGGGTAGTCCACGAACAGGAACGCGTCCGGCTCGGAGGCGGCGACCCGCTCCCAGGACACCTTCGTCCAGGTGTCGCGGACGTCCTCGATGGCGTTGCGCCCGCCCGCCGCGTCGATGATCGCCTGCGGCCCGCCCTTGTTCCCGCTGGAGAACACGGTGTCGCTGGCGCTGTCGAACAGGAAGATCGTCGGCTTGCGCCGCGGTTGCGGGGCGGCGCGCAGCGCGTCGAGCCGGCGCTGGACGTCGGCGTTGACCCGCGCGGCCTGCTCGGTGCGCCCGGTGATCTCGCCGAGGTTGGTGAGGTCGGTGCGCAGCGCCTGCCACGGTTCGACGATGCCGCGGGCCCTCCCAGCGCCCTGCCGGCAGCTCTCGGTCAGCACGTACCCGGCGATTCCGGCGCCGCGCAGGCCGTCCGGGGTGAGCCGGGTCGATTCGCTGTAGCCGTAGTTCCACCCGGCGACCACCACGTCGGGTCGTTGCGCCAGCACCGTCTCCCGCGAGGGGGAGGAGGGCGCGACGACGGGCAGCCGGTCCACCGCGTCCCCGTAGTGGCGGCGCAGCACGTCGGCGTCGCGCTGCAGGCTGGACACGGCGGCGACCTGCTGCTGCGCGCCGAGCGCCAGCACCATCGAGATCATGTTGCCGTCGTTGACGAACATCCGCTGCGCGGGGGCGGGGAACTCGGCGGGAGCTCCGCAGTTGTCGACGGTGATCGTCGGCCCGCCCGGCCCGCCGGGCGCGGCGGTCCCGCAGGAGGCCAGCAGGGCGGCGGCGGTGACCGCGATCAGCGTCCGGGCGTGTCGTCGCATGGTGCGTCCTCGTTCGGTGCGGCCCCGATGAGCAGGTGGGTCCTGCCGGTCCGGGGATGGGTGACGGGCGTGGCTTCGACGCCGAAGACCTCGCGGACCACCTCGGGCGCGAGCGCCTCGTCCGGTGCGGCCGGCGGGCGGGCGGTGCCCTCGTGCAGCACCAGCACCCGGTCGCAGGTGGCGGCCGCCAGCGCCAGGTCGTGCAGGCTGAGCACGCAGGTCCGGTCGGAGGCGCGCACCAGCCGCAGCAGCTCCAGCTGGTGGTGCGCGTCGAGGTGGTTCGTCGGTTCGTCGAGCAGCAGCAGCGGAGTGCGCTGGGCGAAGCCGCGGGCCAGCAGCACCCGCCTGCGCTCCCCGCCGGAGAGCCGGTCCACCGGCCGGTCCTCGAAACCGGCCAGGTCCACCGCGCGCAGCGCCTCGGCCACCGCCGCGCGTTCGGCGTCGCCGCCGCCGGACCACGGCGCCCGGTAGGGCGTGGTGCCGAGCGCGACGAACTCGCCGACCAGGAAGTCCGGCGGCAGGTCCTCCTCCTGCGGGACCAGCGCGACCCGGCGCGCCCGCTGCCGGGCGGTCAGCCGGTGCAGCGCGGTGCCGTCGACCAGCACCTCCCCGGCCGCCGGGCGCAGGATCCCGGCGAGCGCGCGCAGCAGCGTGGACTTCCCGGCGCCGTTGGGCCCGACCACGCCGATCGTCTCGCCCGCGGTGGCGCTCCAGGTCAGCTCGCGCAGCACGGTGCGGTCGCCGAGCGCGCAGCGCAGCCCGGTCACCTGCACCGGCGCGCTCACGACGCACCGCCGTAGGCGTAGCGGCGCCGCCCCAGCAGCACCAGGAACACCGGCGCCCCGATCAGCCCGGACACCACGCTGAGCGGGATCTCGGTGGGCCGCACCAGCACCCGCGTCGCGACGTCCACCCACAGCAGGAACAGCGCCCCGGCGAGCGCGGCGACCGGCAGCAGCGCCCGGTGCCGGGCGCCGACGACGAGCCGGGCGATGTGCGGGACGACGAGCCCGACGAACCCGATGCCGCCGGAGACCGCGACCAGCACCCCGACCAGCACGGCCAGCAGCACGAACAGCGCGATCCGCAGCGCCCGCACCGGCACGCCCAGCGCGGCCGCCGTGTCCGGCCCGGTGCTGAGCGCGTCGAGCCAGCCGCTGCCTGCGAACAGCGCGACGCCCGCCACCGCCACGACACCGGCGGGCAGCGCCAGCTGCGACCACTCGGCCCCGGCGAGGCTGCCCAGCAGCCAGAACAGCACCGACTGCGCGGCGGCCGGATCGGAGCTGCGGAACACCAGGAAGCTCGCGACGGAGGAGAACGCGGAGCCGAGCACCGTCCCGATCAGCACCAGCCGCAGCGGGGTCAGCCCGCCCTGCGCCACCGCGATGCCGAAGACCAGCAGCGCCGAGCACAGCGCCCCGGTCAGCGCCCCCGCCGACAGCGCCCAGATCCCGGCCCCGGCGAACAACCCCGTCGTGATCACCAGGGTGGCGCCGACCCCGGCGCCGGAGGACACCCCGAGCAGGTACGGGTCGGCGAGCGGGTTGCGCACCAGCGTCTGCATCGCGGCCCCGGCCAGCGCCAGCCCGGCGCCGACGACCACGGCCAGCAGGGCCCGCGGCAGCCGCAGGTTCCAGACGATCGTGTCGTGCACCAGGTCGGCGGGGACCCCGCCGGTGATCCGGCTCAGCAGTGCGTCGGCGACGGGACCGATCGGGAGCGGTTCGGCGCCGAACGCGGTGGACAGCCCGGTGCTGACCGGCAGCAGCGCGCACAGCAGCAGCACGACCAGCGGGGCGCGCAGCCTGCGCGGCGGTGACCCGCGCCGGGTGGTGTCGGGACGTGGCGGCACGGGGGCGGCACCCTCCTCGGGCTGGCGCGGCCCGGGTAGCGGTCGGTGCGACGGGAGGGGTCTGGCTCCCGGGCGCCTGGCCCGGTCACAGTGGCGCGACCGCTCCGAACTTCCATCGGATTCCCTCGCCGTCACCTGTTCGGGAGGATCTTAGGCGTCGGCGGGGTCTCCGGGAGCCGTGCCTGCTGTCCGCTCGGTCACAGCGCACCACCCGCTTCCTGCGACGTCCCGGATAGTGGATCATGGAGCGGGCTCCCCGCCGCTCGCCCTATGCTCCCTGCACGGTGCCGTGATCCGGGCGCTGTGGAGGGTGAGGGAGTCGCCGATGCGACATGCGCTCAAGTGCGCGGTGCTGTTCCTGATCATGGCGGTGGTCGCGCCTGCCCAGGCGGCCGCGGCGCAGGCGCCACCGGACGACCGGCCGGTGGTCAAGGTCGGCACCGAGGGCACCTATCCGCCGTTCTCGTTCCACGAAACCGGCAGCGAGGACCTCACCGGCTACGACGTCGACGTGATCAAGGCGATCGCGGACCGCGCCGGGTGGCGGATCGAGTTCGTCGAGACGCAGTGGGACGCGATCTTCCCGGCGCTGGACGCGGGCCGCATCGACGTCATCGCCAACCAGGTGTCGGTCAACGAGGAACGCGCCGCCAAGTACGGGTTGTCCGAGCCCTACACGTACTCCCGCGGCGTGGTGGTGCGCCGCACCGGCGACGAGAGCATCAAGACGCTCGACGACGTCCGCGGCCGCACCACCGCCCAGTCCAGCACCAGCAACTGGGCGCAGGTCGCGCGCGACGCCGGGGCGAACGTGGAGGCCGTCGAGGGCTTCGCGCAGGCCGCCGCGCTGCTCACCCAGGGCCAGGTGGACGCGATCGTCAACGACAACATCGCGGTGCTCGACTACCTGGCCAGCACCGGGTCGAAGGACGTGGAGATCGCCGGGGACGCCGGCGGCGAGACCAGCGAGCAGGTCCTCACCTTTCGCAAGGACGACGGCGCCCTGCTGGAGCAGGCGGACCGGGCGATCGGCGAGCTGAAGGCCGACGGCACCCTCGCCGAGATCTCCCGCGGCTACTTCAAGGCCGACGTCTCGGTGCCCGACGGCGGCGACGCCGACCTCTCCGGGCGCGAGCGCACCAGCACCTGGCAGGTGGTGGCGGGCACGGCCTGGCCGATGTTCCTGGGCCTGGTGCAGGTGACGATCCCGCTGACCGCGTTGAGCTTCGCCATCGGCCTGGCGCTGGCGCTGGTGGTGGCGCTGGCCCGGATCTCGCCGTACCGGGTGTTGTCCGGGTTGGCGCGCGCGTTCATCTCGATCATCCGGGGGACGCCGCTGCTGCTGCAGCTGTTCATCGTGTTCTACGGGCTGCCGCAGCTGGGCGTGAAGTTCCCGCCGTTCACCGCGGCGGTGATCGCGTTCAGCCTGAACGTGGCCGGGTACGCCGCGGAGGTGGTGCGCTCGGCGATCCTGGCGGTGCCGAAGGGCCAGTTCGAGGCGTCGGCGACGATCGGGCTCGGCTACTGGCAGACCCTGCGGCGGATCGTCCTGCCGCAGGCGACGCGCACCGCGGTGCCGCCGCTGTCGAACACCTTGCTGTCGTTGCTGAAGGACACCTCGCTGGGCTCGGTGGTGCTGCTGACCGAGCTGTTCCGGCAGGCGCAGCTGGCCGCGGCGGAGAGCAACGAGTTCCTCGCGCTGTACGCCTTCGCCGGGCTGTACTACTGGATCATGTGCGTGGCGATCTCGGCCGCGCAGAAGCGACTGGAAACCCGACTGGACAGGTACGTGGCGCGATGACCGAGACCGCGGAGCAGAACCCCGAACCCCGGATCCGGGTGCGCGGGCTGGAGAAGTCCTTCGACGACCGGAAGGTGCTGCGCGGCATCGACTTCGAGGCCGCGCGCGGCACTTCGACCGTCGTGGTGGGACCGTCCGGTTCGGGCAAGACCACCGTGCTGCGCTCGTTGAACGCGCTGGACGTCCCGGATTCCGGGGTGATCGGCATCGACGACGTGGAGGTCGACTTCGCGGCGTTGCCCGCCGGGAAGGCCGGGCGTCGCGAGGCGGCGCGGCTGCGCGCGCAGAGCGGCATGGTCTTCCAGTCGCACAACCTGTTCCCGCACCGCACGGTGCTGGAGAACGTCATCGAGGGCCCGGTCGTCGCCCAGCGCCGGCCGCGCGAGCAGGCCGTCGCCGAGGCGAAGGCGCTGCTGGAGCAGGTGGGGCTCGGCGACCGCGCCGACACCTACCCGTTCCAGCTCTCCGGCGGGCAGCAGCAGCGCGTCGGCATCGCCCGCGCGCTGGCGCTGGAACCGCGCGTGGTGCTGTTCGACGAGCCGACCTCGGCGCTGGATCCGGAGCTGGTCGGCGAGGTGCTTGCGGTGATCAAGGACCTGGCGGCGGCGGGCTGGACGACGGTCATCGTCACCCACGAGATCCGCTTCGCCCGGCAGGTCGCCGATCAGGTGCTGTTCCTGGACGACGGCGCGATCGTGGAGCGCGGCAGCGGCGACCAGGTGCTGGCCGAGCCGCGGGAGGAGCGGACCCGGCGGTTCCTGCGGCGCATCCTGAACGAGTGAGCCCGGTGGGGGCGTCTCCACCGGATCGCCCCCGCCGGGCCGGCGCGTCCCGCCCTCGGCGCCGGTGGCCCGCCGCGCGCGGGGCCGTCACTGCGGCGCGGGCACGAGTCCTTCGGCGACGAGCCCGGCGAACACGGCCTCGCTCAGCGCGTTGACCGCGCTCAACGGCCGCACCATCACCGTGAACTCGGAGATCAGCCCGGCCGCGTCCAGCTGGACGAGATCGATGCCGTGGACCTCCTTGCCGCCGACGGTCGCCCGGAAGATCAGCACGTGCGAGTCGGCGTCGCCGCCCGCCGCGGTCTCCGCGGTGCCCTCCAGGGCGCCCGCGTAGCGGAACTCCTCGAAGACCCGGCGGAACAGCACGTCGAACACGCCGAGCACCAGGTCCCTGCCTTCGAACGGCCGGAACTTGACCGGGCTGAAGAACCGTGGCTCGGCCGCGAACAGCGGTTCCAGCGCGGCGGTGTCGCGCCGCTCGACGGCGTCGCGGAAGCGGTCGATGGTGTTCACGCGGTCTCCTGGTCGACGAGCTGCACGGTCCGGGAGTCGACCGTAGTGCGGCCGGGGCCCCCGGTCGAGGACGAGTTCCGACGGCCGCCGCGCAGCGGTCAGTCGTCGCTCTTGACCTTGCGCATGATCAGGTGGGAGTCGACGCGGGCGACCGCGCGCAGCGCCATGAGCTTGCCGGTGAGGAACTCCTCGAACGCGGACTGGTCCTCGACGGCGACGCGGATCAGGTAGTCGGGGCGGCCGAACAGGCGGTGGAACTCGACGACCTCGTCGTACTCGCTGATCGTCGATTCGAGCTCCTCGACGGTCTGCAGGTCGTTGATGCTGATCTCCAGCGAGACCATCACCTCGAACCGGCGGCCCACCGCGGCGGGGTCGATGCGCGCCCGGTAGCCGGCGATGATCCCGTCGTCCTCCAGCCGTTTGACCCGGCGCAGGCAGGGGGCTGGGGTGAGCCCGACGCGCTTGGCGAGCTCCACGTTGGTCAACCGGCCGTCCTGGCGCAGGTGGAACAAAATGTCGTGATCAGTGCCATCGATCATCATTTGATTGCTCATAACTCGAAATTTCGGCCCTCGTCGGCAACCATATTACGCGTTCTGAAAACTATGATTGCAGGCATGACCTCGCATTCCGCCGTCCTCGAACGCTGCCCTCCCGCGCCGCCCGAACCCGCCGTGCGCCACGCCGACCTCCGGGCGGCGCTGCGGGATTCGAGCTCGGTGGGGCTGGCGCTGTTCCCGCTGGGGATCGCGTTCGGGATGCTGGTGGTGCACTCGGGGCTGGCGTGGTGGTGGGCGACGGTGTTCACCACGTTCATCTACGCGGGTTCGCTGGAGTTCCTGCTGGTCGGGCTGGTGCTGGTGGCGACGCCGCTGGCGCAGGTGGCGCTGACGGCGCTGCTGGTGAACTTCCGGCACGTGTTCTACGCGCTGTCCTTCCCGCTGCACCGGGTCACCGGCCGCTTCGGCAAGGCCTACAGCACGTTCGCGCTGACCGATGAGGCCTACGCGGCGAGCACCAGCGAGTCGGCGCGGTCCTGGACGGGCCGCCGCATCGTCTGGTTGCAGGTGCTGTGCCAGGTGTACTGGGCCGGTGGGGCCACCGCCGGGGCGCTGGTGGGGACGGTGCTGCCGTTCGAGCTGGCCGGGCTGGACTTCGCGCTGACCGCGCTGTTCGTGGTGCTGGCGGTGGACGCGTTCCGGGAGCGGCGCGACATCCCGACCCCGGTGCTGGCGCTGGTGTGCGCGCTGGTGGCGATGGTGCTGTTCCCGCAGCAGCTGCTGCCGGTGGCGTTCGGCCTGTTCACCGCCGCGCTGCTGCTGGTCCGCCTGGTCGCGCGGAAGGGAAGCGCTCGTGCCTGAGACGCCGTACCTGGTGGCGGTCGTCGCGGTGTGCACCGCCGTGACGTGGGGAGTACGGGCGCTGCCGTTCGCGGCGCTGGCCCCGTTGCGGGACAGCGAGCTGGTGCGCCACCTGGGGCAGCGGATGCCCGTCGGCGTGATGGTCGTGCTCGCCGTCTACACGGTGCACGGCACCACGGCGCCGGAGGTCGCGCCGGTGGGGCTGGCGCTCGCGGCGACGCTCGGATTGCACCTGTGGCGCGGGAACGCGCTGCTGAGCATCCTCGGCGGCACCGCGGTGCACGTGCTGCTGGTGAGCACCCTGTTCGCGACCGCCTGATGCGGACGGTCAGTCGCAGGCGATGACCGCCGGGGTGCCGGTGGAGCTGAGCTGCTTCACGTAGGCGTCGTCGGCCTGCTCGCGAGCCGCGTCCAACTGGTCGCAGGCGCTCGCCTCGTCCGCGAACGGTCCGAAGTAGACGGAGTAGATCGCCTTGCCGCTCGTGCTCGTCTTCGCCGTGGCACCGCACGGCGTCGACGGGACGTGCAGGTAGTCGGAGCCGGGGAACTCGTCGAGCAGCCGCTGCACGGTGCTCGCCTCGAACGCGGCGCCGACCACCACGGCGTAGGAGTCGTTGCAGACCGGGGTGCTCACCGGCACCGACACCCCGAGGTCCGCGTCCACCAGCGCCCCCGGCACCGCGGTGATCCGCCGGTCGTCGGTGGGCTGCCAGCGACCGTTCGGCGTCAGCGTCCACGCCGCGCTCGCCACCAGCACCGCGCCCAGCACCGCGAGGCCCGCGATCACGAGCCTGCGGCGGGACTTCCGGCGCGGTGGTTCCGCGGGCTGCCGCGCGGTCGCGGTGCGCGGCGCGGTCGGTGCGGCGTGCAGCGCGGCGCGCGCCTCATCGGCCAGCTCGCCCGCCGAGCCGAACCGGTGCGCGGGATCCTTCGCCATGCCGCGCGCGATCACCGCGTCGAACGCGGGACCCAGGTGCGGCGCGGTGGTTCCCGGCCGCGGCGGGTCGTCGTTGAGGTGCGCGCTGATCATCGCGACGGTCGCTTCGCGCTGGAACGGCTTGCGGCCGGTGAGGCATTCGTAGAACAGGCAGGTCAGCGAGTACACGTCCGAGCTCGGCTCCGCCGGCCCCTCGCCGAACCGCTCCGGCGCCATGTACGCCAGCGTGCCGACGGTGACGCCGGTGGAGGTCGCGGCCGTCCCCGTGCTCGCCGCGTAGGCGATGCCGAAGTCCACCAGGTACGCGAACCCGGTGCGGCCGACCAGCACGTTCGACGGTTTCACGTCGCGGTGCACCAGCCCGTCGGCGTGGGCGGCGTCCAGCGCGTGGGCGACCTGCTCCAGCAGGCCCACGGCCCGGTCCGGGTCCAGCGGCCCGTAGCTCGCCAGGTGCGTGGCCAGGTCGGTGCCGTCCACCAGCCGCATGTCCAGGTACAGCCGGCCGTCGATCTCCCCGTAGGAGTGGATCGGGATCACGTGCGGGTCGCGCAGCCGCGCGGTCGCCTGTGCTTCGCGCTGGAAGCGGCGGCGGAACTCGGCGTCCTCGGCGTGGCGCTCCGCGATCAGCTTGAGCGCGACGGTCCGCTGATGCCTGCTGTCGTGCGCCCGGTGGATCTCCCCCATGCCGCCGCGGGCGATCAGGCCTTGGACCACGTACGGACCGAACTGCCACTCCACCCGTGCGACTCCTCCCCTGGTGTGCCGGGGGAGAGTCTAGGAGGTGGGCGACCCGCCGATGTGCCGCGTTCGCCGGATCACGCCCGGCTGCCGGAAGGCCGCGCATCCGGTCCGACCTGCGCTGTTCCGTTCGGTCCCGCCGGTTGCGCCGATCGGTCCAGCGGGACGGCGGTGCGGCCGGGAGGTTGGTTCCGGCGCCGCGGTGTGGTGGGGTGCCAGTGGTCTTCGCGAGGAGGTGGGCGAGTGGTGGCACCGGTTTCGCCGGAGGTGCCCGGGGTCGAGCACCGGTACGTCCAGGTCGGTGGGCTCCGGGTGCACGTCGCCGAAGCGGGCTCGGGCCCGCCGCTGGTGCTGCTGCACGGCTGGCCGCAGCACTGGTACCTGTGGCGCCACCAGATCCCGGAGCTCGCGCGTTCGTACCGGGTGATCGCGCCGGACCTGCGCGGCCACGGCTGGACCGATGCTCCCGCCGGCGGCTACGACAAGGAGAACCTGGCGGCCGACCTGATCGGCCTGCTCGACGCGCTGGAGCTCGACCGGGTGCGGCTGGTCGGCCACGACTGGGGCGGCTGGACCGGTTTCCTCACCTGCCTGCGCGCGCCGGAGCGGTTCGACCGGTTCCTCGCGCTGAACATCGCGCACCCGTGGCCGTCCCGGTCGCCCGCGGCGCGGCTGAGCCTGTGGCGGTTCTGGTACCAGGTGGTGGTGGGATCGCCGCTGGGGTCGCTGCTGGTGCGCCGCACCCCGTTCATCTCCCGCGGCATCCTCGGCACCGTCGAACGCGGCGCGCTCGGGCGTGCCGAGCGGGACGCGTTCGCCGACCGCTGGCGGGATCCGGCGCGGGCGCGGGCCTCGGTGCAGCTGTACCGCACGTTCCTGCTGCGCGAGCTGCCCGCCGTGGCCCGCGGGCGCTACCGGGACTCGACGCTGACCACCCGGACCCGGCTGCTGTTCGGCACCGGCGATCCGGCGATCTCGCCCCGGCTGCTGGCGGGCTACGAACGCCACGCCGAGCGGATGGACGTGCGCTGGGTGCCCGGCGCGGGCCACTTCATCGTCGACGAACGCCCCGACCGCGTCCTCGCCGAGATCCAGGAGTTCATGGCGGAGTGATCCGGCGGTCAGCGCGGCCCGAGCAGGGCCCGCAGCCGCGGGGTGTCCGGGTGCTCGCCGAGGAAGTCGAGACGGGCGGTCGCCTGGTCCCAGCGGCGGCACGCCCGCTCGGGTTCGCCCGTCGCGCGGTGCAGTACCACCAGGTCCGCGAGCACCCACGCCACGTGGTGCAGGTCGCCGCAGCGTTCCCAGTAGTGCTGGGCCTGCACGAGGTGCTCCACCGCCGGGCCGGTCCGCCGCATCGCGGCGTGCGCACCGCCGATCGCGTGGTGGGCGGCGGCGAGACCCATGTCGTCGCCGAGCTCCCCGAACAGGTCCAGGCCGGGCAGGCCGTGCTCCAGGGCCCGCTGCTGTTCGCCGATGCCGTTGCACGCCCAGCACAGGTAGACCAGCGAGTGCGCTCGACCGTACCGCTGCCCGGGAGCTTGGAAGTGCTCCAGCGCCCGCCGGTGGTGCGGGATCGCTCGCGCGGGGAGCCCGAGGCAGGTGTAGGCCCACCCGATGCTGTTCTGCCGGAAGGCCTCCCGCGACGGGTCGCCGGATCGCTCGCCCGCGTCGGACAGCAGGGCCAGCGCCTCGGCGTAGCGCTGCGCCCGCAGGTACCCGTTGGCGAGGTTCAGCTCGGTGATCTCCACGGCGTCCGGTGCCTCGGTGCGCCGCGCCGCCTGCAGCGCGATCACGTGGCTGCGAATCCAGTCCGCGTGCAGGCTGCGCAGGTTCAGGAAGTCCGTGCTCGCCCAGGCGAGGCGCCAAGCGTGCTCGGGAAAGCCGTGCTGCTCCGCGATGTCGACCGCACCGAGCAGGTTCTCGCGGTTGCGCTCGAACCAGCGCAGCGCCTCGTCACGGCCGCCGGGACGGTCCGGTTCGACGTCGTTGTCCGGTGGTCCCGGCACGATCGCGCGAGCCTGCTCGGTGATCAGCGCCGCGGCGCCCGCAGCGGAGTGCAGGAAGTGGTCGAGCAGCCTGCGCCGGGCCGCGTAGCGATCGGTGTCGAGCAGTTCCTCGTCCGCACAAGTCCGCGCGTAGTCCAGCGACAGGTCCGAGAGCCGGTAGCCGTGCTTGTCCGGCTGGTCCAGCAGCCGCAAGTGCGCCAGCCGGTCCAGCAGTTTCCCGGCCTCGGCGCGCGGCAGGCCGCTGAGGGCGGCGGCCCCGGACATCTCGATCACCGGCCCCGGGTGCAACGACAGCAGGAGGAACAACCGCTGGGCCTGCGGGCCGAGGTCGTCGTGCGCGGTGGCGAAGGTGGCGCGCAGTGCGAGGTGCCCGTCGACTTCGAGCGCGTCGATGCGGTGGTGCCGGATGTCGGCGATGGTCTCGGACAGCGACGCGGCGGGGTGCCTGCTCGCGATGATGCCCGCGATGCGCAGCGCCAGCGGCAGATCTCCGCACAGGGCGGCGAGTTCGTCCAGTTCCGCCTCCGACGCGGGCCCGGGGTTCCCCGGGCGGCCCAGCGCAGCGTGCAGCAGTGCGATCGAGTCGGCCCGGGGCAGCGGTGGCAGTTCGATCCGGCGGGCGTCGTGGTGCAGCGCGAGGCTTTCCAGCCTGCGGCTGCTGGTGACCACGACGAGGCATCCGGGATGACCGGGCAGCAGCGGCTGCACCTGCTCGGCGCTGCGCGCGTTGCTCAACAGCACCAGAACCCGGCGGCCGGCCAGCGCGCTGCGCAGGCCTGCCGCCAGGTAATCCACTGTGGAGCGTTCGGGGACGTCGGAGTCGAGGGCGGCGAGGAAGTCGCGCAGCACTCCGGCGGTCGCGTGCCGGTCCAGGCCCTGGAGGTTCGCGTAGAGCTGTCCGTCCGGATAGCGATCGGCGAGCCGGTGCGCCAGCTGCAGCGCGAACGTGTGCTTCCCCGCTCCCGGCAGGCCTTCCACGATGAGCAGCCACGGTGGAACTCCCGGCGCGTCCTCCACCGCGGACAGCAGGCCGGCGAGCGCGCGGTCCCGTCCGACCGGGTGGGACGGCACGGCGGGCAGCTGCCGTGGTCGCATCGCCGGACGCGAACCCCCCGCTGCCGCACCGCCCTGGCGTGGCTGGCGCACGAACTTCCCCGCGGACCCGGTGGTCCGGGAGAGCCCACCGCTCGGCAGTCCCCGTTTGGTCACCCCACCGGCGAGCGTCCACTGCGCCTCGCGTTCCGCGCCCGCCGTGCGCGGCCGTACGATCGGATCGTCCTGCTGCAGCAGCGAGGTGTGCAGTGCGCGGAGCCGGGCGGGCAGGTCAGTCCCTTCTTCACGGTAGGTGGCGGACACTTCCACCACGTAGTCCCGCAGCCTGCGCAGCTGACCCGCGGCGGCGAGCGCCCGCATCCGCAGGGCCACGATCTCCTCGTCGAGCTCGTGGTCCGACGGCACCCAGTCCAACTCGTTGAGCGCAGCCGACACCTGGCCTGAGTCGAGCAGGGTGCCGGCCAGAAGCCGGACACCCGCGATGCGGTCCCGCTCCAGCTGGGTGCGGAGTCGGTGCAGTCCCGGGCCGTCCACCCCGGCCAGCAGTTCGGACCCGCACTCGCCCAGCGCGCGGCGGCAGTGCTCCTCCACCTCGGTGCCGCTCGACTGCCGCGCCCGGTCCAGGTGGTGCCGGAACCGGTGGTAGTCCACCAGTTCGGGAGCCACGTCGAGCCGCCAGAACCCCGGCTTGGCGCGCGGCCAGTGCACCCCGTCGCCGCGGACTTCCGCGCGCAGCGTCGAGATGTAGCGGTACAGCGACTCCATCGACGGAGGGTGCTCGCCCCACACCTTGTCGACGACGCTGCGCTGCGACACCGCCTTGCCGGGGTTGACCAGCAGCACGACGAGGATTCCCAGCAGGCCGGGCCGCAGCTCGACCAGCTCACCGGAATCGGCACGCACCTCGACCGGGCCCAATAATCGGAACTCCATTCAGTTCCCCCTTCGAGTACCGCGCAGCGTTCAGTGAAGCACCCGATCCGCCGCGGGGAAGCGTTCATTCGGCGCAAGCATCCATACGGCGGTCCGGTTCACCGTCCAGCGGACGTACCTCCCGCTGCTCCAGCGGGCGTTCCACCCCGGTCCCGCACCGTGGGGTGCAGCGGGTGGTGCGGTCGCCCGCAGCGACGGGAGGGAGCAATCCGATGGGGAACCGGATCGTGGTCGCCGGAGTGGCGAGCTGGGGCATCAACATCGGGGTCGGAGAGCCGGCCGTGGACACCGCCGCGAGCGGATGGGATCCGCGCTGGCTCGCGAGCGGGCTCGGTGGGGCCGCCGGGCACATCTCGACGATCCTGCGGGCGCTGGGCGACGAGGTGGAGCTGTGCACGGTGGCGGGCCGGGACGCGATCGGCTCCCTGATCCGCGGGCGCCTCCGCGAGCACGGGCTGGACGGGCGGGGCGTGGTGGACCTCGGGGTGTCCGCCGAAGCCGCGGTGCTGGTCGCCCCGGACGGGCGGCGGGCGGTGCTGTCGCACTCGACGAGGATCGCCGCCGTGCAGTACCCGGAGGAGGTGTTCACCGAGATGGTGCGCGGCGCCGACCTGGCCGTGCTGACCAGCACGCCGTTCACCCGACCGCTGCTGGCCGCGGCGGTGCTGCACGGGGTGCCGATCGCGGTGGACGTCAACGTGATCGCCGACGTGGAGGACGACTACTACGGGCCGTGGCTGGAGGTCGCCGACGTCGTGTTCTGCTCGCACGAGCGGTTGCCGTGCAGTGCGGAGCGCTGGCTCGCGCGGATCTTCGACCGCTACCCGGGCTGCCTGGTCGCGGCGGTGGGGCGCGGGCCGCTGGGCTGCGTGCTGGGGCTGCGCGACGGCAGGCTGGTGCGCGCGGAGGCGGTGGCCCCGCTGGGAGTGTGCAACACCTCCAGCGCCGGGGACTCGCTGTTCGCCGCGTTCCTGCACGGCTGGTTGAGCACCGGGAACGCGGCCGAAGCACTCCCGGACGCGGTGCTCTACGCGGGCTGGCGCATCGGGCACCGGTTCCCGTCCGGGGTGGCGCTGACCGCGACGGAGCTGGCGCGACTGCGGCAACGGCACCCGGTGCGGGTCACGCTGGACCGCTGGGACCGGTGAGCCGGTCGCGCAGCGGTGCCGCGGCGGCCTCGTCGCCCTGGTGCTCGAACAGGCGCAGCGCCGCGGCGAGTTGTCGCCGTTCGTCGGCCGGATGCCCTCGCGCGGCGGCGAGTTCGGCGCGCGCGCTGTGCGCGAGCGCCTGGCCGACGGGGGAGTCCAGCTCGTCCATCTCGGTGGCGCCCGCGTCGATCTCGGCGGCGGCCTCGGCGACCTCACCGGCGGTGACCAGCGACTCGCCGAGCACGAGCCGGGCGCGGGCGGCGTTGAACGGGTCCTGCGCCCGGTGCTCGCGCAGCAGTGCGGTCGCGGCGCGCACCTCGGTGAGTCCGGTGGCGACCTCGCCGATCCGCACGCCGGCCTGCCCGGAGAGCAACCTCGCCAGCGCGGCCTTCCGGGGGAATCCGGCGATGGCGAAACCTGTTTCGGCGTGCTGCGCGGAGGCCCGGGCCGCGAGGACGTCGCCGCGGGCCAGCGCTAGCACGGCCTGGGCGTCGGCCGTGTCGGCCGCGCCGTAGGCGTCCCCGCTGCGGGCGTGCAGTTCGGCGCACCGGTGCAGCAACCGGTCCGCCACCGCCCATTCGGCGTGCCGGTGGTGCAGCATCGCCAGCCTGCGCGCGGTGCGCGCCTCCAGCTCGGGCGCGCCGAGCTCGCGAGCCGCGGCCAGGCACGCCTCGTCCACCGCGCGCCAGTCCGCGTGGTGGCCGCGGTACCGGAACAGCGGCCAGAGCAGGTAACCCAGCTGCCAGGCCGCCGCGAGAAGCCCGCCGTCCGCGGCCGCGCGCACCGCCCCGACCAGGTTGGCGCGTTCCTGCTCCAGCCAGTCCAGCGCCTGCCCGCGGTCGGCGAACTCGGCGGAATCCGCCTCCGGGAACGCGAATTCGTAGGCCGCGCCGCGCAGGTGCGGGGTGCAGAGCGCGGCGGCCTGCCCGGCGCGCCGGACGTAGTGCTCGACGATGCGCAGGAGCACCTCGGCGCGCCGTTCGGCGGTGTCGGTCACGTCCGCCTTCTCCTTGGCGTGCAACCGGATCAGGTCGTGGAACCGGTACCGGCCGCCGCGCACCTCTTGCAGCAGGTGCGCCTCCTGCAATGCCTCCAGCGGTTCGTCCAGCGCGGCCCGGCCGAGCCCGGTCGCGGCGGCCATCACCGCGCGGTCGAACTCCGGGCCGGGATGCAGGCCCATCGCCCGGTACGTCCACCGGGCCGGGTCGGGGAGTTCTTGGTAGGACGCGTCGAAGACCGAACGCACCGATACCTCCTCGCCGCGCGAGAGCAGGCCGAGCCGCCTCTGCTCCTGCTGCAGTTCCGCCACCGTCTCGCCCAACCGCAGCAGTCGTCGCGAAGCCAGCCGGGCGGCGGTCACCGACAGTGCGATCGGCAGGCCGCCGCACAGCCGGACGAGTTCCCGCGCCGGCTCCGGTTCCGCGGATATCCGTTGCCTGCCGACGGCCTTGAGCAGCAGTGTCCGCGACGCGTCCGCGTTGAGCGGGCCCACGTCGATGAACCGGGCTCCATCGACGAGCAGGGAGCGCAGCATCCGACGGGTGGTGACCACAACGGTGCAGCTCGGCGCGGCGGGCAGCAACGCGCGGACCTGCGCGGCGGTCCAAGCGTTGTCGAGCAGGATCGCCACCGACCTGCCGGCCACCGAGGAGCGGAACCACGCCGCCCGAGGTCCGGTCCCGGCGGGCAGTTCTTCCGGTGGGACACCGAGCGCCCGCAGGAAATCACCGAGGACCGTGGCCGGGTCGGCCGGTCGGCCCGCGTCCGCGCCGGAGAGGTCCGCGTACAGCTGCCCGTCGGCGAACCGGTCTCGGGCGCGGTGCAGCCAGGACAGCGCCAGTGCTGTCTTGCCGACACCGCCGAACCCGGACAGCACCACGAGCCCGCAGCGATCCGGGTGCGCCACCGGCCGGTCCAGCTCGTCCAGTTCAGCGTCCCGGTTGGTGAAGTGCGCGGGGGCGGGAGCCAGTTGCCGGGGCACGCCGCGCTCCGGACCGCGGTGGAAGTGGATCTGGCCGATCGAGCCGGCCTGCACCACCGGCCCGTGCGCGGTGCCGGAGAGCGCGTTCGCGGCCGATGGCCCGGTTCCCGGCTGCACGAGCGGGAAGATCCCTGGTGGGTCTTCGGTGCCGGACACGACACGAATCACCCCCTTCCTGCACCGTACGCAGTGCCTCGGTCGGCGCGATGCCCGCCAAGCGAGTGGTCCGGCCCGGTGGCACGTACCCGAAGTCGATCTTGGGCTGGTCGGTGTGGCCGCGGCGGGGGATCCGGCCAAGATCACCGGATGGGGTGGCGGCCTGGCGGTGCTGCCGCCGTCGGCGCTGAGCACGGGCGATACGATGGACGGCCGTACGTTCGACGAGAAGAGAACCGCGTTGCCGAACACCCCGTTGCCGATGCTGGAGTGGACCGAGCGAGGGGAGCCGCGTTCGGCGATCTGGCGCTCGGAGAACGATGCGCCGCCACCGCGGCGGGTGGTGGTCGCCGACGACCGGCTCCGCGCGGACGACGCGCACAGCCAGGCGGCGGAAGGCACCGCTTTCCTGTGGCGGGGCGACTTCCACGGCGCGCGCAACCTGCTCACCGCGATGACCCGGCGGGTGGACCGCAAGCCGCTCGCCGAGATGGACACCCCCGCGCAGACCTTCCACCGGTACCGGCAGCGCCAGGCGCAGCGGTCCCGGCTGCTGGGCATGCTGCTGATCCCCGTCGATGCCGGGTGCGAGGTGCCGCTGCGCCGCGCGCCGGAGGTCCGGGACGCCTGCCTGGCCGCGGGTTGCCCCGCGGACGAGCCGTTCGTGCTGTCGCTGCGGGAACTGCTCGGCATCATCGGCGCGCACGAGTGGCGCCGCAACGGCATCGAGATCCCCGCGCTGGACGCGCGGATCCACCCGCACTACGGCGTGTTCGCCCCGCTGCGCTCCGACTACCTGGAGCTGATCGCCGCCGAACCGCTGCCGCCGGTGGGGACCGCGTTCGACCTCGGCACCGGCACCGGCGTGCTGGCCGCGCTGCTCGCCCGCCGCGGGGTGGGCCGGGTGGTCGCCACCGAGCTCGACGAGCGCGCGCTGGCCTGCGCGGCGGAGAACGTCGAGGCGCTCGGGCTGTCCGGCCGCGTCGAGGTGACCTCGGCCGACCTGTACCCGGAGGGCCGCGCGGGACTGGTGGTGTGCAACCCGCCGTGGCTGCCCGCGAAGCCCTCGGCGGCGTTGCAGCGCGCCGTCTACGACCCGGGAAGCCGGATGCTGCGCGGATTCCTCACCGGGCTCGCCGCGCACCTGGAACCGGGCGGGCAGGGCTGGCTGGTGCTGTCCGACCTGGCCGAGCTGCTCGGGCTGCGCACCCGGCAGGAGCTGCTGGACCTGATCGACGCCGCGGGCCTCGCCGTCGCGGGCCGCAGCGACGCGGCGCCCCGGCACCCGCGGTCCGCCGACACCGACGACCCGCTGCACGAGGCGCGGGCCGCCGAGACCGTGTCGCTGTGGCGGCTGGTGGCGCGGGACTGATTCCGCCGCCGGGAAACCGGCTCGGGAAGAGGGCGGTATTCGCACCGCCGATTCGGCGCGATGAATTCTCATCGCGCCGAATCACTCGGTTGGCCGTTGGCCTGGATCAGTGCGCTGGGTAACTTCTGGGCCGCCGGTGCAGGACGATTCGCACCAGTTCTTCCGCGCTGCCGCGGACGATTCCGCGGCGCACCGGGAATCGCGCCGGCCAGGGGTTTCGCCGCTTTTGCGCGCGTCATCGCGGACGTGTCCGGGGCAGTGGGGTTCCGATTCCGCGCACCGCCGAATTCCGAATCGAATCGTGTTCGGAAATCGGTGCGGAATCGTCCGGGATGGTGCGAGAAGATCTCATCCGAGAGGTGCCCATGCGAACACGTGAATCGTCGCGGCGCTCGGCGCCGAGCCCTCGCCCGCCGATGGCGCGGTCTCCCTGGGGCGGGCGGCGCGGATGAGCACCGGTGACAGGCGGGTGGTGCTCACCGGCATGGGCGTGCGGGCGCCCGGCGGGCACGGTGCTGCCGGGTTCTGGGACCTGCTCACCTCCGACCGCACCGCCACCCGCACCATCACCGCCTTCGACCCGGCTCCGTTCCGCTCCCGGATCGCCGCCGAAGTCGACTTCGACCCGGTGGCGGAGGGTTTCACCGCCCGCGAGGTCGCCGAGCGGGACCGGGTGGTGCTGCTCGCGATCGCCTGCGCGCGCGACGCGGTCCGGGACTGCGGACTGGACCTCGCGCGGCGGGACCCGACCCGCACCGCGGTGAGCATCGGCAGCGCCGTCGGCTCCACGATCAGCCTGGACCGCGACTACCGGCGGATCTCCCGCGGTGGGTCCACCTGGCTCGTCGACCACGCCCTGGCCTCGCCGCGCTCCCGCGACCACCAGGTGCCCGCGGCCCTCGCCCGCGACGTCGCCCGGGAGGTCGCGGCCGAAGGACCCGTCGCGGTGATCTCCACCGGCTGCACGTCCGGGCTCGACGCGGTCGGCCACGGCGCCGAGCTGATCCGCGACGGGCGCGCCGACGTCGTGCTCGCCGGCGCCGCGGACGCACCGATCTCGCCGATCACGGTCGCCTGCTTCGACGCGATCCGCGCCACCTCGCCGAACAACGCCGACCCGGCGCACGCGTCCCGCCCGTTCGACCGGCGCCGCGACGGCTTCGTGCTGGGGGAGGGGGCGGCGGTGTTCGTGCTGGAGGAACGCGCCGCCGCGCTGCGCCGCGGCGCCCGGGTGCACGCCGAGTTCGCCGGATTCGCCGGGCGCTGCAACGCCTTCCACATGACCGGGCTGCACCCGGAGGGCCGCGAGCTGTCCTGGGCGATCACCGCCGCGCTGCGCGCCTCGGGCCGGGGCCGGGTGGACTACCTCAACGCGCACGGCTCCGGGACGAAGCAGAACGACCGGCACGAGACCGCCGCGATCAAGCGCAGCCTCGGCGCCGCCGCGCACCGGATCCCGATCAGCTCCATCAAGTCCAAGGTCGGGCACTCGCTGGGCGCGATCGGCTCCGTGGAGCTCGCCGCCTGCGTCCTCGCGATGCGGCACGGGGTGGTCCCGCCGACCGCGAACTACGCCGAACCGGACCCGGAGTGCGACCTGGACTACGTGCCGGGCGAGCCGCGGGAAGCGGACCTGGACGTGGTGCTCAGCGTCGGCAGCGGCTTCGGCGGGTTCCAGAGCGCCGCCGTCCTCACCCGGGGGGACCGATGACGGAGGTGTGGGTGACGGGGATGGCCGCGATCGCCCCGAACGGCGTCGGCGTCGACGACTACTGGGACGCCACCCTGAGCGGCCGCAGCGGCATCTACCCGATCAGCGGGTTCGACGCCACGTCCTACCCGGTCCGGGTCGCGGGCGAGGTGCCCGATTTCGACGCGGGCCGCCACCTGCCGCCGCGGCTGCTCACCCAGACCGACCGGATGACGCGGTACGCGCTGGCCGCCGCCGACTGGGCGGTGGCCGACGCGGAGGTGCCGCCGGACGTCGACGGCGAGTTCGGAGTGCTCACCGCCGCCGCGGCCGGCGGGTTCGAGTTCGGCCAGCGGGAGCTGGAGAAGCTGTGGGGGCAGGGCCCGGACCGGGTCAGCGCCTACCAGTCCTTCGCCTGGTTCTACGCGGTGAACACCGGCCAGATCTCCATCCGGCACGGCCTGCGCGGCACCGGTTCGGTGCTGGTCGCCGGGCAGGCGGGCGGGTTGGACGCGATCGCGGAGGCCGCGCGGATGCTGCGCCGCGGCACCACCACCCTCGTGCTCACCGGCGGGTTCGAGGCCTCGGTGTGCCCGTGGGGCCTCGTCGCCTGCGCCACGACCGGCACGATGAGCACCGAACCCGACCCGCGCTGGGCGTACCTGCCGTTCGACGAGCGGGCGAGCGGCGCGGTCCCCGGCGAAGGCGGCGCGCTGCTGGTCCTGGAGGACGCCGTGGCCGCGGCCCGGCGCGGGGCGCCGCGCGTGCACGGCCGGATCGCCGGGCACGCCGCCACCTTCGACCCGCCGCCCGGTTCGACGCGCGAACCCGGCCTGGCCCGCGCCGTCCGGGCGGCGCTGCGCGACGCGGACCTCCCGGTCGGCGCGATCGACGCGGTGTTCGCCGACGCCGCGGGCACCCCGGATCGCGATCGGGCCGAAGTCGACGCGCTCCGCGAGGTGTTCGGTCCGCGCGGGGTCCCGGTGACCGCACCGAAGAGCATGACCGGGCGCCTCGACTCCGGCGGCGGACCGCTGGACGTGGTCGCCGCCCTGCTGTCCCTGCGCGACGGGGTCCTGCCGCCCACGATCGGCACCCGCCGCGCCCCGGACGAGCTGGACCTGGTGCTGGACGAACCGCGGGGACTGCCGCTGCGCGCGGTGCTGGTGCTGGCCAGGGAACCCGGCGGCTTCAACTCGGCGCTGGTGGTGACCGCATGAGCCGTGAGGACGAGGAGGAGACCCGTGCGACTGACCCGGACCCAGCTGGTGAGCGCGATCCGCGCCGCCGCGGGTGACACCGAACTCGCCGACCTGGACGGCGACGTCCTGGACCGCCGGTTCGACGAGCTCGGCTACGACTCGCTGGCGCTGCTGGAGGTGGCGGCCGTGCTGCGCCGCACCCACGGCATCGCGCTGCCCGACGACGCCGTCGTCGAGCTCGGCACGCCCGCCGACCTGCTGCGGATCGTGAACGCGACGACGGAAGAGGTGCGTTGAGGATGGCCCGGACCGACAACTCCGTGACCGTGCGGGCTCCGCTGCCGCTGGTGTGGGACAGGACCAACGACGTGGAGTCCTGGCCGACCCTGTTCGCCGAGTACGCCCGCTCCGAGGTGCTGCGCCGCGACGGCGACACCATCGACTTCCGGCTCACCACCCACCCGGACGCCGACGGCAAGGTGTGGAGCTGGGTGTCCCGGCGGGTCCTCGACGTCGCCGAGCGCAGCGTGCGCGCCCGGCGCCTGGAGACCGGGCCGTTCCAGTACATGGAGCTGTACTGGACGTACCGGGAGACCGAATCGGGCACCGTGCTGCGCTGGGTGCAGGAGTTCACCGTGAAGCCCGAG
This sequence comes from Saccharopolyspora sp. 6V, assembly GCF_020176785.1. Taxonomy (NCBI): domain Bacteria; kingdom Bacillati; phylum Actinomycetota; class Actinomycetes; order Pseudonocardiales; family Pseudonocardiaceae; genus Saccharopolyspora; species Saccharopolyspora sp. 6V. The sequence continues at coordinate 21,354 of NZ_JAIUKB010000146.1, forward strand.
GCGCCCTTCGACGACGCCGCGATGACCGTGCGGCTCAACGCGGCCACCAGGAACAACATGAACCACATCAAGGCGGTGCTCGAACGGGCCGCGAACGCGGCGAGCTGAGCGCCGGGCCGAAGGGCTCTGGGAGCGGGCGGGCACCGTGTCGATCCTGGTGCTGTCGGCGGAACGCGCGAGCGGGAGCAGGCGATGGGGACGGGTGCGGTGCTCGGAGCGCTGCGCTGGGCGGCGCAGGCGTTGCGGCCCAAGCGGAATCCGCTGCGCCGGAACCTGGACCGCTGGACCGCCGCGGTCATGGCGCTGCTGGTCGGGTTGGCGCTGGCCTCCGTCCCGGTCGCGGCCGCCGTCGGCAGCGGCATGCACCAGCGGCTCGGCGAGCGGTCCGCCGCGCAGCACGCGGAACGCACCCCGGTGACCGCCCGGCTCGTCGAACCGGCGCGGATGACGATCCTCGGCGGCGGGTCGCCGCAGACCCAGCGGGTGCTGTTCCACGCCCCGGTGACCTGGCGGGACGCGGCCGGGCGGCCGCACGGCGGGTGGGCGGAGATCTCCTCGGCCGCGGTGGCGGTGGGCGACGAGATCGAGGTGTGGGTGGACGACCGGGGCGCGGTCGTGGCGCCACCGCTGGGCGCGGACCGCGCGTTGGCGTCCGCGATCAGCGTCGGCGTGCTGCTCGTGTTCGGCTCGGTGGTGTGCTGCGGGGTGGCGCTGGTCCTCGTGCGCCGCGTCGCCGACGCCCGCGCCCACCGGGCGTGGGCGCGGGAGTGGGAGGTGGTGCGCCCCCGCTGGGACCACCGCGGACCGGCGGGCGCCGGGTGAGGACGTGCCCTTCCGGGGAAGCTCCGTCACCGCTCGCGGTACCGCGCTCACCGTCCGCTGTCGCAGCCCGGTCCGCCGCCTCCCGGGGATCTCCGCGCGCGGGTGGTCGTGCGATGCTGATCGCGCGGCGGACGCCGCTCGACCGGCGCTCCGGGGTCACCCGGGAGCACGTCGGGGCGGCGCCGCAGGTACGGAACCCCGGACGCAGGCGGGAGGCACGATGGCGGACGAGCACCGGAGCGCGGAGGTGGATCTGCGCACCGACCGCGCCCACGGCGCCCGGATCTACGACTACATCCTCGGCGGCAAGGACAACTACGCCGTCGACCGGGCCGCCGCCGAAGCCACCCTGGAGGTGTGGCCCGCGCTGCGGGTGCACATGCGGGCCAACCGCACCTTCATGCACCGCGCGGGTCGCTTCCTGGCCCGGGAGTGCGGCATCCGCCAGTTCCTCGACATCGGCACCGGCATCCCCACCCAGCCGAACCTGCACGAGGTCGTGCAGGAGGTCGCCCCGGATTCGCGGGTCGTCTACACCGACAACGATCCGATCGTGCTCGCGCACGCCCGCGCGCTGATGTCGAGCGCGTCGGCGGGCCGCACCGCCTACGTCGAGTCGGACATGCGGCAGGTCGAATCCCTGCTGGCGGCACCGGAACTGCGGGAGACGCTGGACCTGGACCGGCCGATCGGGCTGATGCTGATCGGGATCGTGCACTTCATCGAGGACGACGACGAGGCGCTGGCGGTGTCGCGCCGGATCGTCGACGCGCTGCCCGCCGGCAGCTACCTGGCCGCGACGATCGGCACCGACGACTTCGCCCCCGAGGCGCTGGCCCGGGTCGCCGACGTCTACCACGAGCACGGCGAGACCATGCGGCTGCGCAGCCAGGCGCAGGCGGCGCGGTTCTTCGACGGGCTGGAGCTGGTCGAGCCGGGCCTGGTGCAGATGCACCGGTGGCGCCCGGACGACGACGAGCACCTGTCGCTGGACGAGGCCGACATCGCCATGTACGGCGCCGTCGCCCGCAAGCCGTGACCGGTCAGCGCTGCCGGAGTTCGAACATCGGCAGCGGGGTGTCCCGCTCGGTGACCTCCTCGCCGAGGGTGCCGTGCAGGACGTCCTTGAACTTCGCCCACGCCCGCGGGTGCCGCCGCGCGTAGTCGGCGAGCACGGCGTCGGCCTCGGCGGTGGTGAGCAGCCGCGCGGTGGCGGGCCGGTCGCGGTGGCGGCCGGTGGACACGCGAACCCGCGGGTTCGCCACCACGTTGCGGTACCACTGCGCGCGGGCGCCGAAGCCGGAGGCGACGACGTGGACGCCCGGTCCGGGGTGCGCGATCACCTCCAGCACGACCCGCCGGGCGATCCCGGAGTTGCGGCCCACGTGCTCCAGCAGGAGCAGCCGCGGCCCGAGCAGGACGCCGAGCCGGGCCCGGTACAGCAGGACGGGGGCGCGCATCAGCGCCCGGGAGCGCAGCAGCCGGGCTCCGGCCCGGCCGAGCGCGGTGGTGGCGGGTTCCGGCATGGTCGGCCTCGATTCGTCCGGTCCGAGCAGTGTCGCACCGGGCACCGCCCTGGCGGGGCGGATCCGGCGGGTGCGGGGTGATCGCGGGCGCGACCACCCCGCGCCGGGATCAGGGCAGCGGGTCTCCGGTGCGCCGCGCCGCCGCGTCCGCCAGGGAGTAGCTGGGGTGCGGCGGCTGGTTGTAGGCGGTGTTCTGCCAGGCGACGGCGAGCCGGTACTGCCGGTCCTCCATCAGCCCGGGCAGGCTGAGCTCGGTGGGTTCGGTGGTGCTGAAGATCCGCAGCGCGCTGCTGTCCTCGGTGCGGAACACGACCTCCTCCCGCCAGTCGCCCATCAGGTCCGCCGACAGCGCGGGGGTGGCCTTGGTGCCGTTGTTGGAGGCGACGCCGTCGAAGTCCTGGACGCGTTGGGTGCCGTCGCCGGTGTACTTGTCGATGTGGGTGTCGTCGAGCAGTTCGCGGCTGGTGTCGCCGTCCCACCACACCAGGAAGTTCATCGATCCGGGCCGAGGCCCGACGTCCTCGCCCGCGGCGTCGCGCAGCCGGTCGTCGGCGGCGGACCAGAACTCGGCGCCGGGGTTGCCGTCCCAGATGTCGCCCGCGACGCCGCGCCCGTTGTCGCCGGCGGGGTCGGTCTGCCAGAGCACTTCGCCGGTGGCGGCGTCGGCGAGCCAGGACGCGGGCTGGTCGGAGTTCTCGTCGACCTTGTACACCTCCAGGCCGGGCCGGTCCGGGTCGAAGTCGCCGACGTGCAGCGCGTCGCCGTGGCCGAACCCGGTGTTCCACAACGGGTTCCCGTCGTCGTCGATCGCCATCGCGCCGTAGACGACCTCGTCGTTCCCGTCGTCGTCGACGTCGGCGATGGACAGGTTGTGGTTGCCCTGCCCGGCGTACTCCTCGCCCGCCTCATCGCTGTCGAACGTCCACAGTGGAGTCAGCTCGCCGTCGAAGGTCCACGCGGTGATGACGGAACGGGTGTAGTAGCCGCGCGCCTCGATGAGCACGGGCAGTCCATCGATCTCGGCGGTGGCGGCGAGGAAGCGGTCGCACCGGTTGCCGTAGGAGTCGCCCCAGTCGGCCGGGTCGCCGCGCCCCGGGACGTAGTCCGCGGTGTGCCGCTCGGCGCCGGTGGTGCCGTCGAACACGGTGAGGAACTCGGGGCCGTCCAGCACGTACCCGTCGCCGTTGCGGTGGTCGGCGTCCGCGTCGCCGAGCGCGGAGCCGGTGCCGTCCACGGTGCCGTCGGCGGTCTTCACCGCGACTTCGGCGGCACCGTCCCCGTCGTAGTCGTACACCTGGAACTGGGTGTAGTGCGCGCCCGCGCGGATGTTGCGCCCGAGGTCGATGCGCCACAGCCGGGTCCCGTCGAGCCGGTAGGCGTCCAGGAGGGGCGGGCCGGTGTACCCGGCCTGCGAGTTGTCCTTGGCGTTGGACGGGTCCCACTTGACGACGTACTCGTACTCGCCGTCGCCGTCGAGGTCCCCGACGCCGACGTCGTTGGCGCTGTAGGTGTAGTCCTCGCCGGATGGGGTGGTGCCGCCGTCCGGCACGTCCAGCGGGATGTCGAGGTGGTCGGCGGCGAAGGCGCGTGCGGTGCTCGCCGCGGCCCGCTGCCCGTTCGGGGCGATCTCGTAGCGGGCGTCGGCGGGCGCGCCGCGGTCGAGGAGCCCGGTCCCGGTCAGCGGTTCCGGCGTGATCCTGGTGCCGTCGCGGTACACGTCGAAGGTGGTGCCCGCCGGGTCGGTGCCGAACAGCCGCCAGGACACGAAGTTGTCGTCGCCGGAGCGCACGCTGATCGCGGCGCGGCCGGGTTCGGCGGCGCGGGTCTCGGCGGACGCGGTCCCGGCCCGCGCCGGTTCGGCGGGGGATCCGGTGGCGGGTGCGGCGGAGCCGATCGGCAGCACGACGGCGGCGAGCGCGGTCACCAGTGCGCGGCGGGGAGATCTCGTTCGCGATGAGTTCATTGTGGACGGTTCCGATCTGGTCGAGGGTGCTTCGTCGCACCCCGGTCGGACGAGCTGGTCCGGCGCTTCCGGGCGTGATGCAGGAAAGCGCTTTCCTGAACGTTAGGGGCGGGCGGCTCGGCTCCGCAAGGACCGATCGACGGTGCCGGTTGTCCGGCCGTCCGGCGGCGGCACGGGACCTGTCGGGGGTTCCGGCGACCCGCCATCAGGGGGAGTCGGCGGCGCTCCGGGCGTGGTGGGGCCGTCGCTGCGCTGCGCGATCGGCCGCCGGGGTCAGGACCGGCGGCGCGGCCTGCCGCGCCCGCCGCCGGGGCGCGGGCCGCCCTTGCCGCGGCCGGGCTTCGGGGCGGGCTGCTTCTTCGCCGCGGGCTGCTTCTTGGCGGCCGGCTGCTTCGGCGTCTGCTCCTGGCGCCCGCGGGTGCTGTTCACCGTGCGGCCGCGCACGATCCCGATGAACTGCTCCACCAGGTCGGTGGTCTCCTCCTCCGGCCACGACAGCGCGACCCGCGACTGCGGGACGTCGGTGAGCGTCCGGTAGGTGAGGTCCTTGCGGTGGTGCAGCCGGGCCAGCGACTGGGGGACGACGAGCAGGCCGACGCCCGCGGCGACGAGCTCGACGGCGAGACCGGTGTTCGCGGGCCGCTCGAAGGCGGGTCGGCCCGGCGGCCGTTCCCAGCCGAGGGTGTCGTCCAGCGGGTGCTGCACGATCTCGTCGGCGAGGTCGGCGGGCCCCACCTCGTCGGCCGCGGTGATCACGTGGTCCTTCGGCACCACGACCACGGTCGTCTCGGTGTAGAGCGGGATCGCGTGCAGCCCGTCGCGGTCGGTCGGCAGCCGCAGCAGCGCCGCGTCGACCTCGCCGCCGCGCGCCAGGTCGGCCGCGGCGGCCGCCGGGGTGGCGACCAGGTGCAGCGGCACCGACGGAACCCGTTCGTTCCAGATCCGCACCCACTTGCCGGGGGTCACCCCGGGCACGTACGCGAGGGTGAACGACGACGATCCGACCGAGCCTGCCACCGGGCCAGGCTACCGGGCGTCACCGCAGGTACCGCGGGGCCGGGTCGATACCCTGGGCCCATGACGTCGCACAAGACCCCCCAGACGATGAAGCCCGCGACCGCGGCGAAGAAGCTGAACGTGTACCTCGAAGCCACCCCCGCGGAGTTCCAGGAGGGCGTGGTCTCGCGCGACGAGCTCAACGCCCTGCAGACCGACCCGCCGGAGTGGCTGCGCGAGCTGCGCCGCAACGGCCCGCACCCGCGCCCGGTGGTCGCCGCCCGGCTCGGCGTGTCCAACAGCGGCCTCGCCCGCGGTGGCATCACCGAGGCGCTCACCACCGAGCAGATCGAGGCGCTCAAGGCGGAGAACCCCGACTGGCTGCAGCACGAGCGCGCCACCCAGGCCGAGGTCCGCAAGGAGGCCGCCCGCATCAAGAACAAGTCCCGCGAGGACTCCGGCTCCTGATCGCTCCCGTGGCGGGGCGGGCGGCGGAGCCGCGCGGGACGGTCGTGGTCCCGGGGCGCGCCGCACGTCCGCACCCGTCGTGATCCCCCGGTCCGCGACGCGAACAGCGCCCGGCTCCGCTCGTGGCGGGGCCGGCCGCTGCGGTGCTCGGGGTCAGTGCTTGCCGAGTTCGCCGTCCACCCGGCGCCAGATCCCCTCGGGGTTGCCGTCGGCGAGGACGCTCGGCAGCAGCTCCGCGGGCAGGTCCTGGTAGGCCACCGGGCGCAGGAACCGGTCGATGGCCAGCGTGCCGACCGAGGTCGTCCGCGAGTCCGAAGTGGACGGGAACGGTCCACCGTGGACCATCGCGTGGCCGACCTCGACGCCGGTGGGCCAGCCGTTGAACAGGATCCGGCCCGCCGTGCGCTCCAAGGTGGGCAGCAGCGCGCCCGCTTCGGCGGTGTCCGCGGCGGTGGCGTGCACGGTGGCGGTGAGCTGCCCTTCCAGCCCGGCCGCGACCTCGCGGACCTGGGCGGCGTCGCGGCAGCGGATCACCAGCGAGGACGAGCCGAACACCTCGTCGTCCAGCCCGTCCCCGGCCAGGAACGACTCGGCGTCGGTGGCCAGCAGCGCGGCCCGGCAGGAGTGCGGCGCGTCGGATTCCCGGCCGCGGGCCAGCACGGTCACCTCGCCCTTGTCCGCCAGCGCCTGCACGCCCGACTCGTAGGCGCGGGCGATGCCCGGGGTGAGCATCGGGGTCGGGGTGGCGGCGCCGACCGCCTCGGCCGCGCTGTCCAGGAAGGTGGTCAGCTCCGGCCCGTCGACCGCGATGACCAGGCCGGGGTTGGTGCAGAACTGGCCGGACCCCATCGTGAGCGAGCCGACGAACTCGCCACCGAGCTCCGCGGCCCGTGCGGCGAGCGCCCCGGGCAGCAGGAAGACCGGGTTGATGCTGCTCATCTCCGCGTACACCGGGATCGGCTGCGGCCTGCGCTGCGCGGCGGCGGTCAGCGCGAGCCCGGCGCCGCGGGAACCGGTGAAGCCCACGGCCTGGATGCGCGGATCGGTGACCAGCGAGATCCCGAGGCTGCGGCCGCTGCCGAACAGCAGCGAGAAGGTACCCGCAGGCAGCCCGCAGGAGGCGACGGCGTCGCTGATGGCGCGCGCCACCAGCTCGCTGGTACCCGGGTGCGCGTCGTGCGCCTTGACCACCACGGGGCAGCCCGCTGCGAGCGCGGAGGCGGTGTCGCCACCGGCGACGGAGAAGGCCAGCGGGAAGTTGCTGGCGCCGAACACGGCGACCGGGCCCAGCGGGATCTTGCGCTGCCGGATGTCGGCGCGCGGTGCGGGGGAGCGGTCCGGCTGCGCCGGGTCGATGCGCGCCCCGGTGAAGCTGCCCTCCCGCACGACCTGCGCGAACAGCCGCAGCTGCCCGGTGGTGCGACCGCGTTCGCCGGTGGTGCGGGCCAGCGGCAGGCCGCTCTCGGCGTGGGCGCGGGCGGAGAGGGTTTCGCCGATGGCCTCGATGTTGTCGGCGATGGTCTCCAGGAACACCGCGCGCTGCTCGAAGGTGGTGGCGCGGTAGGTCTCGAAGGCCTCGTCCGCCGCCGCGCACGCGCGCGCCACCTCGGCGTCGCCGCCGTGCGCGTAGGCCGGTTCGAGTTCGGCGCCGGTGGCCGGGTCGATCGCGCGGATCTGCTCGCCGTCGCCGAACACGGGGGTGCCCGCGATCAGCATCCGCCCGGTGAGGTCGGTGGCGGTGGTGCCTGTGGTCATGCGGTGGGTCCTCCTCGATCCGGGCGGTGCGGGAGCGGGGGCACGGCCTGGCGGCGCGCACATCCCGCCAGCGGTGACACTAAGATCCCCGACCGATGCGTGTCCAACTCCGATCGAGCATCGTCCGATGCTCGAAAGGCATCGCACGCGGGAGGCGAGCATGTTCACCCTCAACCAGCTCTCCGGGTTCGTCGCGGTGGCCGAAGAGCTCCACTACGGGCGGGCGGCGGCGCGGCTGCGGATGACCCAGCCGCCGCTGAGCAGGCAGATCCAGCTGCTGGAGCGGGACCTGCAGGTGCGGCTGTTCGACCGCAGCGGCCGCGCGGTGCGGCTGACCCCGGCGGGGCAGGCGTTCCTGCGCGATGCGCGGCGGCTGCTGCACGAGGCGGAGAACGCGACGCTGGCGGTGCGCCGGGTGCCCAGCGGTGAGGCGGGCGTGGTGCGCGTCGGGTTCACCGCGACCTCGGCTTACGGGAAGCTCGGCGGGGTGCTGGAGACGGCGCGGGAGCGGCTGCCGCACGTGGACGTGGTGCTGCGCGAGCTGGTGACCCGCGAGCAGCTGGACATGCTCTCCTCGGGCGCGCTGGACCTGGGGCTGGTGCGGCCGCCGATCACCCGCCCGGAGCTGGATTCCCGGCGGCTGCTGGCCGAGCCGCTGCTGGCGGCGTTGCCCGCGGGACATCCGCTGGCCGCTGCGGAGCGGTTGAGCCCGGCGGACTTCGACGCCGCCGACGTGGTGATGTACTCGCCGACGGAGGCCCGCTACTTCCACGAGCTGCTGGTGAGCGTGTTCCGCGAGGCGCACGTCTCGCCGCGCTACACCCAGCACGTGAGCCAGGTGCACACGGTGCTGGCGCTGGTGCGCGCCGGGCTGGGCATCGCGCTGGTGCCGTCGACGGCGACGCTGCTGCGCTTCGACGGGGTGGTGCTGCGGCCGGTGGCGCTCCCGGATCCGGAACCGGTGGAGCTGCACCTCGCGTGGCGCCGGGCCAACGACAACCCGGCGCTGGGTGCCCTGCTCGCCCTCCTCTGACGACCCGCGCCAGGCGGAGCCCGCGGGGCGAGCCGGGGCGGCACGGGCAAGTCAACCCCCGTTGACCGGAACGCCGGCGGAAGCGCCACCGGCAAGTCAGCCGTTGTTGACATCGTGCGCCCGCCCCGGTCACCGGGTCCGCGGTGCGCGGCCTTCAGGCGGGGATGGCGCAGCGGAGCATGCCGTCGTCCCCGCGGGTCGCCGTCGGGTTCGCGCGCAGCAAGCGCAGGGCCTCTTCGTCGAACCGCTGGAAGCCGAGGAACTCGCGGCCTGCCTCGCCGTCGCGGTACACGGCGGCCCATCCGTGCAGGTCGTCGCAGGTCACGTGGTAGGTGAGGGCGGGTGGCGCCAAGGTGGGCAAGGTGATCCCTCCGGGTCGGGCACTCAACGTGCTGATCGAGCACAGAGAGTATCCTCTCCGCGATCACTGCTCCATTCGGGGTAGCGAATTGGTGCCGACGGCGGTGCGTCGAGTCCGGTGCCGCGCGATCGCGGTGTGCCGGGGAGGCGCGGGCGGGTGTGGCAAGGACCCGCCGCGCGCCGTCCGGGGATCGTGCGCGGCGGGCGGCATCGCCACCGTCAGGTCTTGGCGGTCTCCGAACTCGCCGCGCCGGACCCGGGCTCGGCGTCCGCGGGAGCCGCGTCGGTGGTCGCGGGCTCGGAGCCGGCCGTCCCGTCCGGGTCGTCGGCCGCCGCGGCGTCCTTCTTCTTCCCCGGCTTCCGCTCGTAGCCCAGCAGGTGGTCCCGCAGCGCCACGTGCGTGAACCGGTAGCCACCGTCCACGTTGGACAGCAGGCTGCACCCGGCCAGCCCGCGCAGCAGCCGCGCCCGCCGCACCGGCAGCTCGCTGAGCGCCATCGCCCGCGCCAGCCACTCGGCGCCCGCGTTCTTCGCGGTGTCGAACGGGAACATGTCGGCGTGCCAGGCGGCGGGTGCGGCGAGGCCCGCGACCAGTACGCCGATGGCGACGTCCAAGGCGCGCTCGTCCAGCAGCGTCCCGGTGAACAGCACCGGGACCACCCCGATCAGCCCGGCCGCGGCGGCCACCGGTGCCGAGTTCTTCAGCCACGCCGAGCCCTTGCCGTCGAACTCCGCGTACTGGTCGTCGCCGAACTGCCACCACACCTCGTCGCGGGCCGCGGTGGTCAGCCCGGCGACGATGCCGAGCACCACGCCGATGCCCATCGCGGTGAGCATCTCCTGCGGTCCGAGCCAGATCGTGGTCACCCCGACCACCCCGGCCCCGGCGGCGCCGAGCGCGGCGCTGTTGCCGGGCATCTTCGACCAGGCCTCGACGGCGCTCATGATGGTGAGGAACGCGGTGAGGACCACCACCGGCACGCCGATCCACCACGGCTGCGCGGCGAGCCAGCTCGTGGCGGGCGTGGTGAGCCCGACGAGCGCGAGGCTCACGACGAGCCCGAGCACGTAGCCGCAGGCGGCCGTCGTCCAGCCCTGCGGCACGGTGCGCGCCAGCTGCGCGGGCCGCAGCCACGGCAGTCCGGAGAGGTGGTCGAGGAAGGCGATGTAGCCCACCAGCAGCGCCGCGGTGACGAGCGCGGCCGCGGGCCCGAGCAGCATCCCCATCGCCAGCGTCACGCCGGTGACGGCGCCGGCGAGCACCCCGGGCAGCCCCCGCGCGTACACGTGCACCACGGTGCTGGAGGGCAGGTACTTGGCCCACGCGACGAGGCTGGGCAGCCGGGTCCGGGCGGTGAGGTCGTTGCACAGCGGGCTCGCCGAGACCCGTGCGAGGAACCGCAGCGTGCGCAGCACTTTCTCCGCCGGGTAGCCGAGTTCGTCGGCGTGCTGGGCGGGGACCGCTGTGAGGTAGGCGTCGAAGACCTGGCGCCGCCGTTCGGCCGGGGTCCCGCTGAGCCGGACCTCCGACGGCGGCCGGTCCTGGTGGGCCAGTGCCATCAGGCTCAGCATGAGCGGCGAGTCGAGCAGTTCCGGCAGCTGCGGGTCGGTGCGCACGGCGCTGCGGATGCCGTCGACGCGGCGCCCGATGCGGGTGTAGAACTCGACGACCTGCTTGCGGGTGAGCGGGTTGATGGTGACGGTGTTGCTCAGCTGCAGCGGCTCGGTGAGCGCTTCGTGGTCGGTGCTGCGGCAGCACACGACGATCTCGGGGACGTCGAACTCGTCCCGCAGCTTGTTGATCGCGGTGACGCAGCGTTCCTGGTATTCGGGCGGCACTTCGTCGAGCCCGTCGAGCATCAGGCCGATGCGCCGCTGCTCCAGCCAGATCCGGCCGAGCGACGGGTGGATGTTGTAGCGGCGTTCGATCTCGCGCAGCAGCCACTTGCCGAAGTCGGTGGGCGGCGCGGGCCTGCGGTCGTCCCAGCGCCACCCGGACATGGCCCAGGAGCCGAGGTCGACGATCAGCGGGATGGGCCGCTTCGGGTCGCCGGCGGCGCGCAGCGCGAGCGCGCGGGTGAGCTCCAGCAGCAGGGTGGACTTGCCGGAGCCGGGTGCGCCAAGGACCAGCAGCGAGCCGTTCGCCTCGTCGAGGGTGCCGGGCAGGTCGGCGCCCGCGGGCAGCTTCGCCTTCTTGCCCGCGCTGTTCTGCACGACGACGTCGGCGGGCCGGGCGACGGTGGCGGGCACCTCGTCGCCGTCGACCAGCGCGGCCACGTGGGCGGCGAGCGAGCCGTTGAGCCGTTCGCGGGCGTACCGCTCGGCGCTGTGCACCGACCGCTCCCGGTTGGAGGGGGTGTTGAGCCGCCGGGCGGTGACGGGCTTGTCGGTGTTGGTGATGCGTTCCCACCCGGCGAGGGCGGCGCCGAAGAGCAGGAACACGATCACCAGTGGCCACAGGACGGCGGCGAGCGGGCGGAGGAACCCGGGCAGGTAACCGCCGGTTCCGATGCTGATGGCGGTGGGGACGAGGACCAGCGTGACGGCGATTCCCGCCCCGATGAGCAGCGCCGTCCGCACCGTGCGGGCGAGCCTGTTCTGCATGATCGTCTCTCCAGGGGTCGGCGTCCGCGCGTGCGCCTAGAACTATGGTCCGGCGGGCACGGACTGTAAACGCTCCATTCCGGTCTGTGTGGCCGAGTGTGATCGGCGCCGCCGTGAACGGCCTGCGGTGGACCGGCATGGAATAGTTAAAACTTCAACGATGTTCCAGCGGGTGCACCGGCGAACAGGACGGCCGGCGAGGTGAGGAGGGCGCAGTGCAGTTCGGCATCTTCAGCGTGGGGGACGTGACTCCCGACCCGACCACGGGCGCGGTACCCACCGAAGCGGGACGCATCCAGGCGATGGTGCGCATCGCGCAGCACGCCGAGGAGGTCGGTCTGGACGTGTTCGCCACCGGTGAGCATCACAACCCGCCGTTCGTGCCGAGTTCGCCGACGACGATGCTCGGTTATCTGGCGGCCCGTACCGAGCGGTTGGTCCTGTCCACCTCGACGACGCTGATCACC
>NZ_JAIUKB010000147.1:0-32632 GCF_020176785.1 Saccharopolyspora sp. 6V
CCCCGGTACTCCGGCGCGGTTCCCCGGTGTTCCGGCTCCCCCAGGTTTGCGCCCGGACCGCCCACGCCCGATCCCGTCCGCCCCCCGGTGCGGGCGGGTCTCCGGCTCGGCCCCGGCACGCGCTGAAGTCTGCCGTGGCCGGGGGCCCCGCAAGACCGTGAGAGCCCGCGGTGCCGCTGAGTAGAGCTACGCAACTCCACCGGGGGGCCGACGACGAGGAGCCGGGCGCGGACCTGCTGGTCCACACCCGGCTCCTCGGCAGCCCTCCGACCGATGGCCGGAACCGCCCGGTGTCAGATCGCCGCCACCCCGGTCTCCCCCGTCCGGACCCGCACCACGGAATCCACCGCGGTGACCCAGACCTTGCCGTCGCCGACCTTGCCGGTGCGGGCGGCACGCACGATCCCGTCGACGACCTCACCCACCGCCACGTCGTCCACGACGACCTCGACCCGGACCTTCTCCACGAAGTCCACCGCGTACTCGGCGCCGCGGTACACCTCGGTGTGGCCCTGCTGCCTGCCGTATCCCTGGACGTCGCTGACGGTCATGCCGAGCACGCCCAGCCTCCCCAGCGCGTCCTTGAGCGCGTCCAGCCTGCTGGGCTGGACGATCGCGGTCACCAGCTTCATGCGTTGCTGCCCTCCAGCTCGCGGTCGGCGCCGTCGGTGCGCACCGCCGGGCGGCGCGCGGAACGGCCGTCGCCGAAGTGGTACGCGGATTCGGCGTGCTCGGTCTCGTCGACGCCTTCGGCCTCGTCCTCCGGGCTCAGCCGGAAACCGACGGTGGCCTTGACGATCCAGGCCAGCAGCAGGCTTAGCGCGAACGAGTAGGCGAACACGACCACGGCGCCCACCGCCTGTCGCCACAGCTGGTCGAAGCCACCGCCGTAGAGCAGCCCGTTCACCCCGGCGGGCGCCGAACCGGAGGCGAAGAACCCGACCAGCAGGGTGCCGACCAGGCCGCCGACCAGGTGCACGCCGACCACGTCGAGCGAGTCGTCGAAGCCGAACCGGTACTTCAGGCTCAGGGCCAGCGCGCACACCGCGCCGGTGATCCCGCCGACCGCGATCGCGCCCAGCGGCGTCACCGACGAGCAGGCCGGGGTGATCGCCACGAGACCGGCGATGATGCCGGAGGCCGCGCCGAGCGTGGTGGCGTGACCGTCGCGCACCCGCTCCACCAGCAGCCAGGCCAGCATCGCCGCGCACGTCGCCACCAGCGTGTTCACCAGCACCACCGCCGCCGAGTTGTCGGCGGCCAACGCGGAACCGGCGTTGAAGCCGAACCAGCCGAACCAGAGCAGCCCGGCGCCGAGCACCACGAACGGCAGGCTGTGCGGCTTCCCGGTGCCCTTCGGCCAGCCCGCCCGCTTGCCGAGCACCAGCGCCAGGGCCAGCGCGGCCGCACCGGCGTTGATGTGCACCGCGGTACCGCCCGCGAAGTCGATGGCGGCGAGCCGGTTCGCGATCCAGCCGCCGACCGCGGTCACGTTCCCCGCATCGTCGGTCTCGTCGAACGCGAACACCCAGTGCGCCACCGGGAAGTACACGACGGTCGCCCACAACCCCGCGAACAGCAGCCACGGCCCGAAGCGGGCCCGGTCGGCGATGGCGCCGGAGATCAGCGCGACCGTCAGGATCGCGAACATGGCCTGGAAACCGGCGAACGCCAGCGTCGGGATCGTCCCGGACAGCTGGTCCTCGCCGAGCAGCCCGTCGAGCCCGAAGAACTGCACCGGGTCACCGAGCAGCCCGAGCCCGCCGAGGTCCCTGCCGAACGCGGCCGAGTACCCGAACAGCACCCACAGGACGCCGACGACGCCCATCGCTCCCAGACTCATCATGATCATGTTGAGCACGCCGCGGGCGCGCACCATGCCGCCGTAGAAGAAAGCCAGCCCTGGTGTCATGAGCAGCACCAGCGCGGCGCTGATCAGCACCCATGCGGTATCGCCTGAATTCACGTCGCCTCCCCGTGCGAACCGGTTGGGCGCATCCTGGGGAATGCCTGTTTCAGGCGATCCGTCCGCTCGTTTCCCCGCCGTGAACTGTCCGGGCCCTCGTGTTACGGCGACGTTCCCCGGTCACCACCAGGTCACGCGTCGAGCCGAGATCCGGCCGCCGAGTTCACTCCGCGCGCACCACGTTCAGCGAGGCCAGGACGGCGTCCCGATCGTTGATCGAGTCCAGCGCGTCCACCGGGAGCTCGAAGTAGTACAGCAGTTCCCGCAGCTCAGCGGCCTCTTCGGGGGACAGCGGGATGTTCTTCTCGCACAGCGTGCAAGCGATGCTGTCCAAGACCAGCCCGTGCTCCCCGGCCCGTGCAGCGCTCGACAGGTACGACGCGAAAACGCCCGGGGCCCGCCGTTGCACGGCGGACAGCAGATCGTCGACCCGATCCATGAACTCGTGCTCGTCCATGCTCATCGCTTCCTCCTCGGGTTTTCGATCACGCCTGGGCCGCCTTGCGGGAAGGTGGTCACCACCGATCCATCGGGATCCAGGATGACGACGATACGAACCCCGTCCCGAACACCGTTGACCAGCCAGCGCCCATCAGGTTCGTGCACTGGCGGCTGATCCGGATTCCGCCCCACGCTGCGCGCATTGTTCAAGATCAATTCCCGGTCCCATTCCGCCGGGAATTCGGTCTTGCCCGGAGCACCCGTGCCCGCGAGATGCCCGCCGCCCGTGCGGTCCCCGCCCAGGACGTGCGCCTCCCGCGCCGCCGTGATGTGCACCGAAGCCGGGTCGGGGTGCGGTTCGTCCACCGCGGCCCAGCCGTCGTACGGCGCGTCTCCCAGCCGCTGTTCGAGCCCTGCGTCCACCTGGGAGTAGACCCGGCTCTCGGAACCGATCTCGGTGTCCGAGCCCGCCCATTCCCGCAACCGGGCGGCGGCGCCGCTGTCGGCGAGGCGTGCGACGGCGACTTCCCGGTCGGCGTCGTAGTTGCTCTTGATCCGTTCCACGATCGCGAGCACCGCGAAGTACTCCCCGACGTCCACGGCGGCGGACGCCGCTTTCGCCCAGGGACCCGGTAGGTAGCCCAGGGCCGTGGCCAGGACGTCGAGGAACCGGTCATCTTCACGCTGTTCGGCGAGCGTGCGCATGCCCTGCTGCGCTCGCTGGACGCCCTTCGCCAGTTCGCGGCACGACTGGGCGAGCAGGGTGGTGGTCGCCGTGACGGCGGGGAAGATCTGCGCGGTCCCGCACAGCTGGGACTTCGTCTCCCAGTACCCGCGAATCCGGTCGAACACCTCTCCCCGGTTGTCCCGCACGAGACCGTCGATCAGCGCGTCGCCTTCCGCCGAGATCTCGTGCAGCACTCCGACCAGGTGCTCCCATTCGCCCGCGGCGAACCGGAGCCGCTCCGGATACCCGTCCGGCCAGTAGTCGAACGCCCAGTCCGGGCGCGGTTGCGCAGGCGCGGCCGCGGCGCAGGACGGCGGCGGGGCGCTCGGACGCACCTCATCGACACCGAGCGCGGGCAACCGGTTCGGAACGCGGGAGCCGTGCCCGGCCGTGGAGGCGAGCTCGGAGTCGACGTAGTTGTTGCCGGTGTCCGTCATCCCCTGCGCGATCCCGCCGAGCACGTTCGTTGCGGCGCGCAACGTTCCCCACAACATCCGCACCGCGTGGTCGTACAACGATCGCCAGGACGCCAGCACCGGATCCGCCCCGGCCATACCGGCCGCCGACTCGGCCAGGTTCCTGCTGATCCACGCCATGTTGTCGGCGAGACGCTGTTGGAGCCCGTAGAACGAGCGCGCCACGCGGCGGAGTTCCTCGACCGAGACGTCCACCTCGTCGGCGCCCGCGGACCCGCCCGCCGACATCGGCGCGGTGCCCGCCGGGCCTGCGGAACCGCCGGACGCGGCCGGGCCACCCCAGATACCGAGGTTGGCCCCATGCGCGTGCCGGTAGTTCTCGTCGATCTCCGCCAGCAGGCGCGCCAATGCGGCCAGGTTCAGGGCCATCTCGTCCGCGGCCCGCATCCACTCCGCCCGTGCCGCGTCGAAGCTCTCCGCGGCGACGCCCGACCAGCCGGCTCGGAGCGGACCCAGGTAGGCGTCGAGCCGGGCGAGCTGTTCCTCGATGTCGGCACCGGTGCCTTCGACCGAATGCCGCGCCTCGCCGAGCGAGGCGTACCGAACCGCGAACCTGTCCACTGCGCCCCTCCGCGAGCTGATCTTCAGGCATTCTCGCGGTCGAGCGACTCGGCGTTCAACCGGTTCCGGGGGGTTCGGGGGCCGGTCAGCCGAGGAGGGCGTCGACGAAGGCGGCGGGCTCGAAGGGGGCCAGGTCGTCCGGGCCTTCGCCGAGGCCGACGAGCTTGACCGGAACGCCCAGCTCGCGCTGCACCTGGAAGACGATGCCGCCCTTCGCGGTGCCGTCCAGCTTGGTGAGCACGATGCCCGTCACGTCCACGACCTCGGAGAACACCCGGGCCTGCACCAGCCCGTTCTGCCCGGTGGTGGCGTCCAGCACCAGCAGCACCTCGTCGACCTGGGCGCGCTTCTCCACCACCCGCTTGACCTTGCCGAGCTCGTCCATCAGCCCGGTCTTGGTGTGCAGCCGGCCCGCGGTGTCGATCAGCACCGCGTCCACGCCGCTGTCGGTGGCGCGGGAGACCGATTCGAACGCGACGCTCGCCGGGTCCTGGCCCTCGTTGCCGCGCACCACCTCGGCGCCGACCCGCTCACCCCAGGTGGCGAGCTGTTCGACGGCGGCGGCGCGGAACGTGTCGGCGGCGCCGAGCAGCACCCGGTGGCCGTCGGCGACCAGCACCCGCGCCAGCTTGCCGGTGGTGGTGGTCTTGCCGGTGCCGTTGACGCCGACGACCAGCAGCACCGCGGGCTTGCCGCCGTCGGCCGGGTCGCCGTGCGGCAGGGCGCGCACCGAGCGCTGCGCCTCGGTGCTCAGCGCGTCGATGAGGACCTCGCGCAGCAGCGCCCGCGCCTCGTCGGGGGTGCGCACGCCGCGCGAGGCGATCTCGGTGCGCAGCCGCTCCACGATCTCGGTCGTGGTGGCCGCGCCCAGGTCGGCCAGCAGCAGCGTGTCCTCGACCTCTTCCCAGGAGTCCTCGTCCAGGTCGCCCGCGCCCAGCAGGCCCAGCAGGCCCTGGCCGAACGTGGAGCGGGACCGGGACAGCCTGCCGCGCAGCCGCTCCAACCGGCCCGCGGTCGGCTCGATCTCCTCGACCTCGGTGACCGGTTCGGCGGCGGGCGCCGGTTCCGGCGGGGTCTCCACCCGTCCTTGGTCGGGCACGCGGGTCGCGGTGCCGGTCGAGTCGTCGCCGGGGATCTCGTCGGCGACGACCGAGCCACCGTCGGCGCCGTCCTGGACGCGTTCGGCGTCGGTCTCGGTCGCGCCGGAGCCGGTGTCGGTGTCGGTGTCGGTGGTGTCGGCGGGCTGCTCGCGGGGCGTGCCGGTCTCGGCCTCGACCTCGCCCTCGGCGGGCAGCGGCACGTCCACGATGCCGCGGCGCGCGCTGTCCCTCGGTTCCGCGGCGTCGTCGCCCACGCCGGGCTGGCCCTCGGTCTCCGGACGCTCCGGGACCGGGTGCTCCGGCTGGTCCGCCTCCGCGGGCGCGGCGGTCGCCCCGCCGCTGGAGAAGCTGAACCCGCCGCCCGCCTGGTACCCGCCGCCCTGCACCGCCGGGCGCTCCGCCTCCTGCTCGCGGAGGCTGATGCGGCGCCTGCGCGCCAGCACGATGCCGGCGACCACGGCCAGCACCAGCAGGACGGCGACGACAACGACGACCAGGATCAGGTTCGAGGTGGACACGGCGCCCATCCTCGCACCCGCCCGGAGCAGCAGCGGGACAACCCCAAGGTGGGCGATTCACCAACAATGGCGGAAAGGCGCTTGCGTCCCCCAGCTCGGTGCAATACACCACTGAGCATGTCCTCATGGCGAGTCCTCGGCCTGCTCTCCGGCACGTCGATGGACGGCATCGACGTCGCCGCCGCCGAGCTGAGCACCGCGGGCGACGGCGTCGTCGAACTGCGGCCGCTCGGGTTCGCCGAGGTCCCCTACCCGCCCGCGCTGCGCGAACGGCTGCAGGCCGCGCTGCCACCGGCGGCCGTGGACGCGCGGGAGTTCTGCGTGCTCGACACCGAGGTCGGCCGCGCCTTCGCCGACGCGGCCCGGCACGGCCTCGCCGAGTTCGGCGGCGCCGACCTGATCTCCTCGCTCGGCCAGACGCTCTACCACTGGGTGGAGGACGGGCGGGCGCGCGGCACCACCCAGCTCGGCAGGCCCGCGTGGATCGCCGAAGCCACCGGGTTGCCGGTGCTCGCCGACCTGCGCGCCCGCGACGTCGCCGCGGGCGGGCACGGCGCGCCGCTCGCCGGGGTGCTCGACGCGCTGTGGCTCGCCGACCGGCCGGGGCCGGTCATCGCGCTCAACATCGGCGGCATCGCCAACATCACCGTCGTCGGCGGCCCCGAACCGCTCGCCTACGACACCGGGCCCGGCAACGCGCTGCTCGACGCCGCCGCCGCGCGCGTCACCGGCGGTGCGGCGGCCGGCGACGTCGACGGACGGCTCGCCGCTGCGGGGCGGGTGCGGCCGGAACTCCTCGAACGGTTGCTCGCCGACGCCTACTACCGGGCGGAGCCGCCGAAGTCGACCGGCAAGGAGCACTTCAACGCCGCCTACCTCGACGAGGTCCTGCGCGGCACCGACCTCGACGGGCCCGACCTGCTCGCCACGCTCACCGAGCTCACCGCCGCCACCGTCGCCGACGCCTGCCACCGGCACCGCGCGCGCGAGGTCGTCGCCTCCGGCGGCGGGGTGCGCAACCCGGCGCTGCTGGCCGCGCTGCGGCGCAGGCTCGGCACCGGGGTGGACCTGCACGTCAGCGACGACCTCGGGTTGCCCGCCGCGGGCAAGGAGGGTTACCTCGCGGCGCTGCTGGGCTGGCTGACCTGGAACGGGCTGCCCGGCAACGTGCCCGGCACGACCGGCGCCGACGGCCCCCGGCTGCTCGGCTCGCTCACCCCCGGAACCGGACCGCTGCGCCTGCCCGAACCCGCGGCCGGACCGGTGCGGAGCCTGCGCATCACCCACCCCACGACACTGGAGGCCGAATGAGGTCGATCGATCTCATCGTGATCGGGCTGTACCTGGTCGCGATGCCGCTGCTGGGCCTGCTGCTCAGCGGCAGGCAGCGCAGCTCGCAGGAGTACTTCGTCGGCAGCCGGACCCTGCCGTGGTGGGCGGTGTGCTTCTCCGTCGTCGCCACCGAGACCTCGACGCTGACCGTGATCAGCGTGCCGACGGTCGCCTACCTCGGCACCTTCACCTACCTCCAGCTGGCCATCGGGTACCTGATCGGCCGCGTCGTGGTGGCGTTCGTGCTGCTGCCCAAGTACTACGCCGGGAACCTGGTCAGCGCCTACGAATTCCTCGGGCAGCGGTTCGGCTCCGGGTTGCAGGGCACCGCGTCGGTGACCTTCCTGATCACCCGGCTGCTCGCGGACGGGCTGCGGCTGTTCGCCACCGCGATCCCGGTGAAGGTGATGCTGGAGGTGTTCGGCCTCAGCGTCTCCTACTGGCAGATCGTGCTCGCGCTGTCGGTGCTGACCGTGATCTACACCTACCTCGGCGGGATCAAGGCCGTCGTGTGGGTCGACGCGATCCAGATGTTCGTCTACGTGGCCGGTGCGGTGCTGGCCGCGGTGGTGCTCGCGGGCGAGCTGCCCGGGGACTGGGTCTCGACCGCCTGGGAAGCGGGCAAGTTCCAGCTGTTCGACTTCGGGTCGTCCATCGTCACCGAGCAGTACGCGTTCTTCACCGCGGTGATCGGCGGCGCCGTGTTCGCGATGGCCTCGCACGGCGCCGACCAGCTGATGGTGCAGCGGCTGCTGTCCTGCCGGAACCTGCGGGACAGCCAGCTCGCCCTGATCACCAGCGGGGTCGTGGTGGCGGTGCAGTTCGCGCTGTTCCTGTTCATCGGCACCCAGCTGTGGTCCTTCTACCAGGGGGCCGATCCCGCGTCGTTGGGCATGGGCAGCGACGACGAGCTGTTCCCCCGGTTCATCGTGACCGAGCTGCCGCCCGGCGTGTCCGGGCTGCTGATCGCCGGCATCCTCGCCGCGGCGATGAGCACCCTGTCGTCCTCGCTGAACTCGCTGTCCACCTCCACCGTCAGCGACCTGTACCGGCGGATCGGGGGCAGCGGGGCGGACGATTCGAGCGTGCTGCGGCTCGGCAAGATGTGGACGCTGATCTGGGCGCTGGTGTTCGTGGTGTTCGCGTCCCTGTTCAGCAGCACCGACAACCCCGTCGTGGAGATCGGGCTGAGCATCGCCAGCTACACCTACGGCGCGCTGCTCGGCGCCTTCCTGCTGGGGCTGCTGGTGAAGCGGGCGCGGCAGAGCGACGCGATCATCGCCTTCGTGGCGACGCTGGTCGTGGTGCTCGTCCTGGCGTTCGGCGTGACGTTCCCGGACGGCGAGGGCGGCGAGGCGTCGCTGGCGTTCCCGTGGTTCACGCCCGTCGGGGTGATCGTCACGCTGCTGGTCGGCGGCCTGCTGTCGCTGCGGCACCCGGCGCCGCCCGAAGCGGAGAAGGTGGCGGCCACCGCCGACTCCGCCTGAAACCGCCGGTGAACGGCCCGCTCGCGGTGCGGGTGAGCCGTTCACCGCCGGTCGTCCTGCGCAATGCTCGCTGTTATTAGTGGCTGAAGCGTGATCAACGATCATCGCTGATCGTCGGACCGGGATCCCGGTGCTGGTCAGGCGCCGTCCTGGTCGGAATCGGCGGAGAGCACGATCGACGCCAGGTAGCCGTCGTCCTCCGGCACCACCTTCAGCAGCATCGAATCCTCGAAGATGTTGTCACCGTCGTTGAACGTGTCCCGCCCGGTGTGCTCGCTGTACGGGGCCCGCGCGAACACCGCCGAGTTCAGCTGCTCGTCGAACATGAGCTGGCTGGTCAGCACCCGCTCGTTGCTGACGTGCACCATCACGTGGACGTGCACCGTGCGGCCGGTGTACCAGCCGGGCCAGATGGTGGTGAACTCGACGACGCCGTCGGCGTTGCTGACCTGGGCGCCGCGCAGGTAGCGCTTGTCGTCGGTGGGCACCAGGTCCTGGTCCCCGCCGCCCCCACCGGGTCCTCCACCGCCCGGCTTCTCGCCGTCCTCCGGCGGCGGTCCCGGCGGCATGCCCCCGCCGCCGCCGGAGGACTGGGACTCGGCACCCGAGTACAGCCCGGCCGCGTCGCAGTGCCAGATCTCCACGACCGCGTTCGGCAGCGCCGCGCAGGTCTCGCTGTCCTGCACCTTCAGCGCCAGCCGCAGCCGCACGCCCTGCCGGTCCTCCCGGATGTCGCTGCGGACCTTGTCCGCGTCGAAGTAGTACGGCCCCTGCGTGGTGTCCGGGGTGAGCGTGCAGGTGTTCACGCCGGAGAACAGGTCCGACGCGTCCGCCGCGGTCTGCGGGGTGAGCGCTTGGCTCTCCCCCGTGGAAGTGGTGACGGTGGTGCTGCCGCCCGCCTGCGAGCCGCAGGCCGCGAGCAACGTGCCCAAGCCGATCGAGCCGACGCCGGCGAACATCGATCGCCTGCTGACCCGCTGCCCTTCGTGGTGGTCCGACATGCCGCCCTCTTTCGCAGTCTCGTTCGCGGAACGAGTTCGAAGTTAGAGCGGCGAGCTGCGAGGAGGCTGGGAACCGGCTGCGAGATCACCGGGCGTGCGGGGTCAGCTCCCGGCGGAGTCCTCGGGTGCGGCGGCGTCCTGCTCGGGAGCCGGGTCCTCCTGCGCCGGATCTTCCTGCGCCGGGTCCTCCTGCGCTCCAGCGGGAGCCGCGTCCTGCGCTCCAGCGGTGGCCGGGGCCTCCTGCGCCGACGTGGGCGCCGCGTCCGCGGGCACCGCGCCGTCGGCCACCGCCTCCGGCGCGGGCCCCTCGCCGGACTTCCCGGTTTTCCCGCCGCGCAGCCGCTGCGAGATGACCGTGGTGATCCCGTCCCCGCGCATGCTCACGCCGTAGAGCGCGTCGGCAATCTCCATCGTCGGCTTCTGGTGCGTGATGATGAGCAGCTGCGAGGTGCTGCGCAGCTGGTCCAGCAGGATGATCAGCCGCCGCAGGTTCGTGTCGTCCAGCGCGGCCTCGACCTCGTCGAGCACGTAGAACGGCGACGGGCGCGCCCGGAAGATCGACACCAGCATGGCGACCGCCGTCAGCGACTTCTCCCCGCCGGACAGCAGCGACAGCCGCTTGACCTTCTTGCCCGGCGGCCGCGCTTCCACCTCGATGCCGGTGGTGAGCATGTCGTCCGGGTCGGTGAGCACCAGCTTTCCGTCGCCGCCGGGGAACAGCACCGAGAACACCTTCTCGAACTCGGCGGCGACGTCGTGGAACGCGGACTGGAAGACCTCCAGGATCTTCTCGTCGACTTCCTTCACGACGTCCAGCAGGTCGCGGCGGGTGGACTTGATGTCCTCCAGCTGCGTGGACAGGAAGCGGTAGCGCTCCTCCAGCGCCGCGTACTCCTCCAGCGCCAGCGGGTTGACCTTGCCCAGCAACGACAGGTCCTTCTCGGCGCGCTTGGCGCGGCGTTCCTGGGTAGCGCGGTCGTAGGGCACCGACGGCGGCATGGTGACCTCTTCGCCGCGCTCCTTCGCCGCCTCGTACTCGGCGACCTCGGCGGGACTCGGCGGGACCGGGACGGTGGGGCCGTACTCCTCGGCGAGGTCGTCGAGGCCGATGCCGAAATCTTCGATGATCTTCGATTCGAGCTGTTCGATGCGCAGCCGCTGCTCGGCGCGCACCACCTCGTCGCGGTGGACCGCGTCGGTGAGCTTTTCCAGCTCGCCGCTGAGCTCCCGCACCCGCGCGCGCACCGCGCCCAGCGCCTGCTCGTGCTCGCTCTGCAACGCCTGCGCGGTGTCGCGTTCCTCGGTGGCCGCCCGCAGCGACACCGCGATCCGTTCCAACGCGGCTTCGGCACCGTCCACGACGGCCTTCGCGACGCGGGCGCCGCGCTCCCTGGCCTGGCGGGCCGCTTCGGCGCGGGCGCGGGCCTCGCGCTCCTGCCGGGCGGCGCGGCGCAGCTGGTCGGCGCGTCCCTGCACGGCGCGGGCGCGTTCCTCCGCGGTGCGCTGGCCGAGGCGGGCGTCCATCTCCTCCTGGCGCAGGGTGCCGAGCTCGCCGCCGAGCCGGTCGCGCAGCTCCGTGTCCGGTTCGGCCTGCTCCTCCTGCTCATCCTTGACGGCGGCGAGGCGCTCCTCCAGCTCCGCCAGCGAGGCCAGCGCCTGCTCGCGGGACTGCTCGACCTTGGCGCGCTGCTGGCGGACCCGCTCCACCTCGGCCACCGCGGACTGGGCGGCCTTGCGCAGGCTGGAGACGCGTTCGGAGCTGCGGGCCGCGGCGACCTTCGCCTCGTTGATCTGCTCCTGCACGGCGCGGACCTCGTCGCGGCGGGATTCCTCCTCGGCGCGGGCGCCCTCCAGCGCCGCCGAGTGCTGCTCCTGGCGGCGCTGCGCGGCGGCCAGCTCCTGCTCGGCCTCGGCGACGGCGGCCTGCACCTCGATGACGCTCTGCCCGTCGTCGGAACCGCCGGTGGCCCAGTGCCCGCCGAGCACGTCGCCGTCGCGGGTCACCGCCCGCACTTCGGGATTCCGCCGCACCACGTCGCGGGCGGCGGCGAGGTCGTCGACCACGGCCATCCGGTCCAGCGCCGTGGTCACCGCCGCGCGCAGCCCGTCCGGGGCGCGCACCAGGTCCACCGCCCAGTCCGCTCCCGCGGGCAGCTGCGGCCAGCCGGTGCGGTCCGGTTCGGCCGTGCCGCCGACGAGCACCCCGGCCTTGCCCGCGGCGTCGGACTTGAGCAGTTCCAGGGCGCGCACCGCATCGTCCACCCCGGACACGGCCACGGCGTCCGCGACGGCGCCGAGCGCCGCGGCCAGCGCCGCTTCCGCACCGGTGTCCACGGTCAGCAGCGCCGCCACCGAACCGAGCAGGCCCGGCACCTTCTCCCCCGCGCCGAGCAGCGCGCCCGCGCCGTCCTTGCGGTTCAGGCCCATCGACAGCGCCTCGACCCTGGCCTGCCAGGACGCGATCTCGCGCTCGGCGGCGCGTTCGGCCTTGACCAGCTCCTCCACCCGGGAGCGGGCGGCGTCCCGGGCCGCGGCCGCGTTCGCCTGGCGCTCCGGAAGCCCCGCATCATCGGATTCCTGGCCGCCGCTCTCCGCTTCGGCGTCGGCGAACGCCGTCTCGGCGACCTCGGCGCGCTCCTGCGATTCGGCGAGCGAGACGTTCAGCCGCTCCAGCTCGTCGGAGGTGGCGCTCGCCTTGCTGCGCATCGATTCGACCTGGCCGGAGAGCCGGGCTACGCCTTCGCGGCGGTCGGCGATGGCGCGGACCGCAGCCATGTGCTCGCGCTCGGCCTCCTTGAGCCGGTCCTCCAGCTCGGAGCGGCGGCGCACCACCTCGGCGAGGACCTCGCGGGCGGTCTCGACCTCCTCGCGGAGCTCGATCTCCTGCTCGGCGGCCTCTTCCGCTTCGGCGTCGAGCTGGTCGGGGTCGCGGCCGGTGCGCTGCTCGGTGTTCTGCGCGGTGAGGTGCTTGTGCCGTTCCGCGGCGAGGCGCAGCGTGCCGTGCAGCCGCTCCTCCAGCGCGGACAGCCGGTACCAGGTGTCCTGGGCGCGGTGGAGTCGCGGCGCGTCGGCGGCGACCTTCTCCTCCAGCCCCTTCTCCTCGGACTGGGCGAACTGCAGGCCGCGCTCGACCTCGGCGCGCTTGGCCTTCGCCTCTTCCTGGTCGGCCTGGTCGCGGGCCAGCTCGGCGCGGGAGGACAGCAGGTCGTCGGCGATGAGCCGCAGCCGGGCGTCGCGCAGGTCGGCCTGCACGGTCTGCGCCTTGCGGGCGATCTCGGCCTGCTTGCCGAGCGGCTTCAGCTGGCGGCGCAGCTCCCCGGTGAGGTCGGTGAGCCGGGTCAGGTTGGCCTGCATCGCGTCGAGCTTGCGGAGCGCCTTCTCCTTGCGCTTGCGGTGCTTGAGCACGCCCGCGGCCTCCTCGACGAGCCTGCGGTGCTCGTCCGGCTTGGCCTGCAGGATGGAGGCGAGCTGGCCCTGGCCGACGATGACGTGCATCTCACGGCCGATGCCGGAGTCCGACAGCAGCTCCTGCACGTCCATCAGGCGGCAGCTGTTGCCGTTGATCTCGTACTCGCTGGCGCCGTCCCGGTACATCCGGCGGGTGATCGACACCTCGGTGTACTCGATGGGCAGCGCGCCGTCGGAGTTGTCGATGGTGAGCGTGACCTCGGCGCGGCCCAGCGGCGCGCGGCCGGAGGTGCCGGCGAAGATGACGTCCTCCATCTTGCCGCCGCGCAGGTCCTTGGCGCCCTGCTCGCCCATCACCCAGCGCAGCGCGTCCAGCACGTTCGACTTGCCGGAGCCGTTGGGCCCGACCACGCAGGTGATGCCCGGTTCGAAGCGCAGCGTGGTGGCCGAGGCGAAGGACTTGAACCCTTTGAGCGTCAGGCTCTTCAAGTGCACGGCTGCGATCGACCTTTCCGCGAGTGCTGCCTGCGTGCGGCGTTCGGCAGAGCCTACCCGCCGCGATGTTCACCACCGGCGGAACCGGGCCGGGCGGGGCGGGTCAGCGTTCGACGAAGCCCGTGCGGTCGCCCTTCGGCTCGGACCACTGCTCGGCGACGTGCTCGACCTCGCCGGGGGTCCCGCCGGAGCGCAGCGCCGCCAACAGCCGCTCGCAGGCGTCCCGCGGACCTTCGGCGACCACTTCGACGCGGCGGGCGGGCAGGTTCGTGGCGCTGCCGACCAGGCCGAGTTCGAGGGCGCGGGCCCGGGTCCACCAGCGGAATCCGACGCCGTGCACGTGCCCGTGCACCCAAGCCGTCAGCCGGGCCTGCTCGGTGGTGGCGGAGGTGTCGTCGAGATCGCTCACACCTCGCATGATGCCCGCCGCGCGGGGCCGCGCCGACCGCACCCCGCACGCTCCGCGACCACACGTCACCCGAAGGTGTGCCCACGGTGGATTTTCGCGGTGAATCACCAGCGCACGGCCCGGGTGATCGACTGCGCGCGCGGAACCCGGCCCGAACGGGGCTTGCCCAGGCGGCTACCGTGTCGCGAGATCCACGCGCTACGTCCGGAACGTCGACTTCCGCCCGAACCGGACGCCGCCGGTAGCAGCGGCACGGGTGCGCCGGCCCGTGCCGTCGGGACTGAACGAGTGGGACACGATGGACCCTTTAGCACCTGACCCCGCCGCGCAGGCCGGGGAACCGACCGGGACGCGGTCGCGAAGACTCGCCCTGTGGGCGACGACCGGAGTGGTCGTGGCCACCGGTTTCGCCGCCTCCGCGGCCGTCGTCGTCGGTGACCAGCAGCGCGAAGCCGCCGAGCAGTTCCCCGCGGTCTCGCCGAGCGGGACGACGCTGCTGACCACCACGGGCTACCCGGGGGTGCCGCGGCCGGTGGGACCACCGCAGCTGGCACCGCCCCCGCCGCCGGGCACCTCCCCCGCCGACACCGCGTCGAGCGAGGTGGAGGAGACCGGCGAGACCTCCGCGAGCACCTCGCAGCCGCCGGACGACGGTTCCGCACCGCCGCCACCGCCGCGCCCGACCTGGGTTCCGCCGGACACCGGCACCCCGAAGCCGCCGCCTCCGCCGCCACCGACCACGTCGGAGCCGGAGCCGCCGCCCACCACGTCGAGCCCGCCGACGTCTCCGCCGGACACCTCGGAGCCCACGACGCAACCGCCGACGGAGTCCAGCGGCTCCTCCGGTCCCTCCGCCTCGCGCACCGAGGAACCGACCACCCGCAGCAGCTCCGCGGAGGAGCCGACGACCTCGGCCACCCCCTCGGCGGACGTGACCGGCTGACCGGTCCCGGCCGTTCGGCCGGGGCGGTTGCCCCGTTCGCCCGGCACCGGCGGTCGAACGGTGCATTCCCGCGCACTGCGGCGGAAGGGTTCGACCGCGCCGTGCTAAACACGAAGCGCACGTCCCCGAACGCGCCGCGCCGACCGCTCCGGCCGGGCGAGCCGCACGCGGCTGCTCGCGCGCACGAACCCACCTCCACGAGGCACCCACGATGAGCGAATCAGAGGCGACCCCCGCTGCCGGTGGCAAGCGGGGGCGCAAGCAGCTGCGCCCCGACCCGGCCGACGGCCCGGTCGCCGCGTTCGCCTACCGGTTGTGCGAGCTCAAGGAATCCGCCGGCGACCCGTCGTACGACCGGATGCGCGCCGATTTCGGGGCCGCCGCGTCGAAGTCGGCGCTGTCCTCGGCCGCGCGCGGGCAGGACCTGCCGTCCTGGGAGACGACGTGGGAGTACGTGCGCAGCCTCGCGGTCGGCGCGCTCGGGCAGGACGCCGAGACGGTCCGCCGCGAGTGGTCCCGCCGCTGGGAGCACGCCCGCTCCGCCGCGGAGCAGCCGTCCGCGGCGGAACCCGAACCCGCGGTGCGGCGCGACCCTCCCGCCACCGAACCCGACCCGGAGTCCGGGCCCGACCGGGCGCGCCGCCGCGGCTGGATCCTGGCCGGCACCGGCGCCGCGGTGGTGCTGGTGGCCGCCGCGCTCGGCTGGTACCTGCTGTCCGGCCCGGAGCGCCCCATCCCGGGCGACGCGTCGGTGATGCTGGGCGAAACGGTGCCGGACGAGACGCCGATCCCGGCGGGGACGAGCTTCGTGAAGTCCTGGGACATCAAGAACGTGGGCCGGGTGCCCTGGACCGGGCGCTACCTGGAGCAGACCGGCGAGCGGGTCGGAGACGCCGAGTGCACCGCGCCGCAGCGCGTGTGGATCCGGGACACCCCGGCCGGCGAGCAGGTGCGGATCACCGTTCCGGTCGTGGCCGGGGAGAAGACCGGCCAGTGCAAGATCGCCTGGAAGATGGTCGACGAGAACGGCGACCTGTTCTTCCCCGATCAGGCGCTGCGCCCGGTGTTCTTCGACATCCGCGTGACACCGGGCTCCGCCTGAGCAATTCCGGAGGGGGTGCCTCCGCCCGCGTTTCCGGGACGAAGGCACCCGCCGTCCGCATTCCCCAGGGGTTGGTCTCGGATTCCCCATGTCCGCGCCTCTCCCGGTGGTTCGAGTGATCGCCGCAGACGTACCGGTCGCGGAATTCCGCGGCCGGTTCCCCACGTGCGGCGATCGCTCCGGCAGCCTGCGGGCGATCCCCCAGAAGGTCGTCCGCCGCTGCCGTGCCGACTACGTTGCCAGCCGCTGCGGGCCGCGTCGAGCGATCATTGGCCGCGACCGCCGGAAGCAATGTCCGCGCAGGTAGGCGAATTGTCCACGGGACAAAACAGGCTCAGGCCGGGTCGCCGGTGACGAGCAGATCGGCCCGCGCCCGGGTGGGTGACACGAGGTCGGCGTTGCGCTCGTCGCTGCGCAGCACCCAGTCCCGCGCCTCCGCCGGGGAACGGCCGTAGCGCACGTGCCGGGCGATGAGCCGGGAAAGGCGTTCGCCGTCGTCCGGGGCGAGGAACCACGATTCGTCGAGCAGTTCCCGGACCCCGTCCCACGGCGGTGAGTCCAGCAGCAGGTAATTGCCTTCGGTGATCACCAGCGGCGTTTCCGGGTGGACCGCGATGGAACCCGCGTACGATTCTTCGACCTCGCGGTGGAATTCGGGCGCGTACACCGTTTCGCCGCCTTGGTCCCGGATCCGGCGAAGCAGCGCCACGTACCCGGCGGCGTCGAACGTGTCCGGAGCGCCCTTCCGGTCGTGGCGGCCCAGCCGGCGCAGTTCGGCCTCGGCGAGGTGGAAGCCGTCCATCGGCACCAGCACGGCCGCCGGTCCGAGCTCGGCGAGCACCGCGTCGGCGACGGTGCCCTTGCCCGCGCCGGGCGCGCCGGTGATGCCGAGGACGCGCCGGGTGCCGTCCGCGGCGAGCGCGCGGGCGCGGCGGACGAGTTCGTCGAGCGCGACGGTGCTCATGCGCGGGCCTCCCCGCGCAGCGAGGTCTCGATGTCCTCCAGGCTGCGGCCCTTCGTCTCCGGCAACCTCCGGTAGAGGTAGGTGAGGCCGATGATGCCGAGCACCCCGTAGATCCAGAACAGTCCGGTCGCGGTGAACGCGTTGATCAGGGTGAGCACCGAGATGGAGATGACGAAGTCCAGGCCCCAGTGCGTGACGGTCCCGATGCTGGAGGCCTTGCCGCGCACCGCGGTCGGGAACACCTCGCTGTTGATCAACCAGATGGCGAGCCCGAGGCTGGCGGCGAACGCGGCCTCGTAGAGCATCAGCCCGATCGTCAGCAGCGTCCCGAGCCCTTGCACGCTCGGCAGCAGGTACAGCGCGCCGAGCCCGAACAGCACGACGATGACGACGCTCGTGCCGCCGATGAGCAGCGGACGCCTGCCCACCCGGTCGATGAGCAGCAGGGCGATCGCGGTGAACACCATGTTGGTGGCGCCGATGCCCACCGAGGAGAGGATCGCCGCGGAGTCGCCGAGCCCGGCCTGCTTGAGGATGGTCGGCGCGTAGTAGATGACGGCGTTGACGCCGACGAGCTGGTTGGTGGCGGCGACGGCCACGCCGAGCAGCACCGCGGGCCGCAGCCGCGGGCCGAACAGGTCGCGGTAGGTGAACCGGCGCTCCTCCCGCATCGTCTCGCCGATCTCGGCGAGCTCCGCTTCGGCCTCCTCCGGGGTGCGGGTGCGCAGCAGCGCGGCGCGGGCCTGCTCGGTGCGGCCGCGGGACAGCAGCCAGCGGGGGCTCTCGCCGAGCCCGAGCAGCCCGAACAGCATCAGCAGCGACGGCACGGCGGCCAGCCCGAGCATCCAGCGCCACCCGCCGTCGGCGGCGAACGCGTAGCCGACCAGGTAGGACGCGAAGATCCCGATCGTGATCATGAGCTGGTTCATCGACACCAGGCGGCCGCGCAGCGCGGGCGGCGCGATCTCGGCGATGTAGGTGGGCACCACCAGGGAACTGGCGCCGATGGCGAGGCCCAGCACCACGCGCGCCACGATCAGCACGGTCACGTTCATCGCGAGCGCCGACAGCAGCGCGCCCGCGGTGAACACGGCCGACACCAGCAGCAGGGTGCGCTTGCGGCCGAAGCCGTCGACGACGCGGCCACCACCGAGGGCGCCCGCGATCGCGCCGAGCAGCAGGGAGGCGACGACGACCTCCTGCATGCCGTCGCCGAGCCCGAAGGCGGGGGCGATGTAGAGCAGCGCGGCGGAGATGACGCCGGTGTCGTAGCCGAACAGCAGTCCGCCGAGCGCGGCGATGGTGGCGGCGCCGACGACGGCGCCGCGTCCGGCCCCGGGGGTGGGTGTGGCTGCGGTGCTCATGCTCGGTGCGTCCTCCTGGGTCGATCTTCCGCCGCTCGGCCGACGAGACGCTAGATGACGGCGGTCGTGATGACCAGCGTTGGTGCCGAGCGGGGGTGCGGCAACCGGCGGGGGCCGCTCGGAGGCGGTGCGGGCCCGCGAGCGAGGTCTCCCGGGACGTGCGGGAGACCTCGGTTCCGGGCGCCCGGCTCAGTCCTCGACGGTCTCCGCGACCAGCTCGCGCACGTACTCCGCGAGCCGCTGGTTGTCGCAGGGCGCGACCGTGCTCCACAACCGGCCGTCGCCGCTGGCCCGCACGCTGTGCAGGTAGCGGCCGTCCGGTGTGTCGTGGAACCCGACGACGCGGTCCGCGCGACGCGGCGCGGCCGACCGGCTCCGCACGTGCTCCACGCCGAACTGGCCGCGCATGCCCATCCCGTCGGCCATCCGCGCCAGGACCGCGGCGTCGTCGGCCACCACGCCGTGCCCGCGCAGCTCGTCCTCGAACACCCGCAGGTCCTGACCCGCGCGGGCGCTCGCGTCCAGCAGCACGTCGTTCGGCACGCTCACCGGCCGCCCGCCGCCCGGCGGACCGTCCCCGGCGACGGACACGACGGCTTCGGGCAGCGAGCTCCCCCGCACCGGCGTGAACTCGACGACGTCACCGTCGACGACCGTGACCAGTCCCGCGCCGCCGTTCGCCGAGCCCAGCGCCCGGATCGACCGGTCCGGGGCCCAGATCCGCAGGTCGACCGACAGCTGCGGCCGGTCCAGCAGCACCAGCAGGTCCGCGAATTCCTCGTCCAGCCGGTCCGTGCCGGGTTCGGCGAGCCGCCGCGCCCGCAGATCCGCCCACACCTGCGCGACCAGCCGGGCGCGCTCGGTGTGCGTGGCTCCGGGGCTGGGCACCGTGAGCACCGCGTGCCTGCGCGCCGTCAGCCCCTCCGACTCGCACGCCACGTCGAACTCCAACGCGGACAGCACGATCTGCTCGCCATCGGCTCCGGGACGCACCGTCAACCCTGCTTCTTCCGGTCATCGGCGTCCGGCTCGGGGTCCGCGCCGAACACCGGCGGGGCCACCAAGCGGTTGTCGTCGAACGGGGTTTCCTCTTCGTAGTATTTGTTCTCGTGCTCGGCGTCCTCGTCGGACTTGCCCTGGCCCCGGGTCGCCGCCGGGCCCATCGCCGAACCCGGTGCGGGCTTGCTCGTCGCCGAGCCGCCTGCCGTGCGCCCGGCCGTGGTGTCCCCCGGGCCGCCGATGCCGGACGAGCCGCCGCGCAGCGAACCGCCCTTGCCCTTGTCGGCGCCCGCCGAACCACCGCGCACGCTGCCCTCGGGCGCACCGGCCTTGCCGCCGAGCATCTTGCTCGCCGCGACCGCGCCGATCCCGGCGACCGCCGCCCCACCGGCACCGATGCCGAGCACGCCGCCCAAGCCGATGCCCGGTCCGCCGTCCTCGTCGGGGTGCGGCCGCGAACCGGGGCCGCCGTCCGCGCCGTCGTGCGGTTCCTCGTCGGCGCCGCTGCGGCCGCCCGGCGCGCGGCCACCACCCGGCACGCCGCCCGGGCTACCGCCGGGGCTCCCACCGGGCCGACCGCCGATCACGCCACCGCCACCCGGGTCCGAGCCGCCGCCGCCCGGCATCGACCCGGCCGAACCCGGCGTGGCGAACGCGCCGATCCCGCCGCCCGCGGTGCCGCTCGCCGTCGCCGACTGCGCGGACACCGCAGCCGGCTGCATCTCCGGCATCGGCTGGAAGTTCTCCGCCTGCGCCACCGTCGTGTCCCGGTACGACGTCAGGGCCTGCTGCGCGACCTGCTTGCGGCCGTCGATCTTCTTGGCCTCTTCGTCGTAGTCGCTGGTGTAGCCGAAGTAGCCCAAGCCCTTCTCGAAGATGTTCTCGGACTTGTCGTTGTGCATCTCCGACTGGTTCGGCAGCGTGTTCTTCGCCGACTCGTAGCCGCGGCCCTGCGCCTCCACGCTCGTCGCCGAGGTCGCCAGCGGATCCTGCGACTGCTGCATCACCGCCGACTGCTGCTTCGTCGCCTCTTGCGCGATCGAGCCCGCGTTGCCGGTCCACTCGATCTCCAGCTTGCCGAGCTCCACCCGCAGCGTCTCGTCCAGCTCCGTCACGATCTGCGCGCACTGCTGCAGCGCCGAGGCGGCCTGGTCCATCGACTCGGTGCCCCGGCCGTCCTTGATCCGGCCGATCCACCCCAGCAACTCCGGGATGTCGAAACCCTCGAAGCGCAGGTTCCTGATCGGGTTCAAATCCTCCACACCGGCCCCCTGGATTCCGCTCTCTCAGCCCTGCGCCTGCAGGTTCGACACGGCGAACTCCGCCGCTTGCTTGGCTTTGGCGCACATGTCCTGGTTGGTCAGCTCATCGCCCCCGAGCCAGGAGAGTCCAGCTTCCAGAGTCTCTCCTTCGGCAACGTCGACCGCGACGACGCACCCTAGGCTTTCAGCACCGGGGACCTGCGATCGAACGGCACCGAAACCGCTGTCGAGCGTATCGGTGGTCGCAGTGCCGCCTGAGGTTTCGGCAAGACGATCTTGGATGCTCATCGGTGCGACCGAGAGGAGGACACCGATGCTCGGCGACGCGCCCGATTCACTCAGCCACGAGCATCCAGGGAAGTCCTGTTCGTTGAGCTTCGGGGCCGGGTTACCTCCTCCGACACCGAGTTGATCCAGCTGTTCCGGCTGGATCAACTTGCAGATCTGAGCCTCATCGAGGCCCGAGACAGGTAGGTCCCGGGGGCGGTTCGGCAAATCCGGACCGGTCTCCGGATCGGGTGCGGCCTGTCCTTGTTGCGGATCTGCGGGTTCGGCTTCATTGAGCGCACACCCACCGACCAAGAACGGCAGCAGGCCCGAGAGAACAGCGACACGCACTCCGCGCCTGGTCACATACTTCGTCACGTGCGCTCCCCCGACTGCTTGAACGAGGCGGCGATCTCCTCTTCGTCGATGCCGTACTGCCTGGCGACCTCTTCGAGCTGCTCCCCGAGCTGCTCAACGCCCTGCACATAACCGATCAAACGCCGGTAATGCGAATCTCCCTCTCCCAAAAGATTCGCGTTCCAGACCCGGGCTGCCGCCACGCTGACCTCATCTGAGGCTGAAGGAAGGACACGCAGGTTCTCTGCGAGTCGATTCAACCGGTCTTTTGCGCTCGACGCCGCTTCTCCGATCACCCGGCGCGCCGCCAGGACATTCTCCGGGGTGACGGTGATGGTCTGGCCGGGCCCGCCCGGGGCGGGGGGCGGTGCTGGTGCGGTCATCGCGGGGAACCCCCTAGTCGCGGCTGCTGATCACCAGTGCGACGCAGACAGTAGCAGCGGCGGTTCCACCCCAGACCCGACTTCCACCAACTTCACACCGACCGCACAGCCACCACCCGAACGGGCCCCGACCATCGTCGGAGGCGAGATCGTCGAGCGCATCCGGTCGCGTCCTCCCCGTTCCCGACTCCTCCCGGCCCAGCCCCCACGACCTTCCACATCACGACGTCCCTGAACTGCGCGCAGCCCCGCGCCTGCAGGTTCGACACCGCGAACTCCGCCGCTTGCTTCGCTCTGGCGCACATGTCCTGGTTGCTGACGGTGCCGGTCAAGGTCGGGCTGTAGAAGACCTCCAGCGTCTCGCCTTCCGCCACATCGACGTCCACCCGACATCCGAGCGCCTCCAACCCCGCGCTCCCCTGCCCCTGCTTGGCGGGAACTCCTGCGATCGCATACGACGCGGCCATGTCCGGGAAAGGCTCGTCGGACCGGTCATAGGCTCCCTCGATGCCCTTGCTCAAAGCTTCGATCTCGACCGAGATATCAGGCTCTGCACCGGGCACGCTCAGCCAGACACAACCTGGTGCTTCTCCGGGAGCCGTCGGACCCGAACGTCCCACTCCCACCTGGGTCTGCTGCTCCGGGGTGAGCAAGCCGCAGATGTCCGCGCTCTGCCTGTTCACGACCGCGAGCTCCCGAGGTCGTTCCGGAGCGGGCTGGGGTGCCGGAGCCGAGATGTCAGGGCTTGCCACCTGGCCCTTATCTCCACCCAGTGCACACCCGGTCCCGACAAACCCGACCACCGCGAACACCACGGCCCAACGAACGACACCGAAAAGCACCTGCACGTCCTCCTACAACTGAGCCTCGCTCGACCGGAACGAAGCCGAGATCTCCTCAAACGAAGCCTTCGGAAGCGCGCCTGCGCGCTGACCGCCTGCCGGTCAGGCAGGTGTCGCTACCGGGATGCCCGAGCCTCCTGGCGCCGACGTTCGTAGTCGGTCCAGGTCAACGCCCCGGGTTCGGTGGTGCCCGCCCATTCGTCGCGCCAGAGCATCTGTTCGATCACCGAGCCGCTGCCGACCAGGGCCGGGTCATCCGGCATGTCGAGCGCATCGACCGGATCGTTGGCGGGCGGGCCGGTCAGGGTCGGATAGATCCGGACGTGCGCGAGTCCGCAGGGATGCTCGGGCGTCCCGCCCCACGCCTCCTTGCGCGCCGCGTTCACCAGCACCCGCCAGCCACGATCGTGCAGTGCCTCTCGAATCACCAGCAGCGCCGTGAACACGTCACGTCCTGTGGCGGTGAGTTCCCCACCGGTCGGACCGGCCAACGTCAACTGCACTTCCCCATCGGCTGTCCTGAACCAGCTGACCGTGGTCTGCTGGATCTCGGTCTGCTCCGGATCGTCCGGTGACGGGCCGATGACGTACACGCCGCGCTCGTTGGGCTGGTGCTGCACTGTTGCCTCTTCTTCCTCCGCGCACGGCCGTGCGGGCCGTTCATCGCGTGCTCTTCCCGCGACGTCGTCAACTCGGCTGCTGTTCCTCAGTCCGCGGCTTGCGTTTGGGCTGGCACCAGGCCGGCGGGGTGGTGCCAGCCCAGTCGTGGTACCACCGGGTCTGCTGGCTCACCGATGCCCAGTGCGCCTTGCGCAGATCTCCGGGCGGCGTCCCCAGCACATCGACCTGTTCGGGAAGGGGCGGGCCGGTGAGGTCGGGGTAGAACCGGACGTGCGCGATGCCGCAGGGGTGCTGCTCCGTGCCGTGCCACGCCCCGCGTAGCGAGCCGTTGACCAGCACTTCCCACCGCCGCCGCCAGGACTCCATCCGCAGGTTCTGCAGCGCGGCGAGCAGATCGGCACCGTGGTCGTCGAACTGGACCCCGGGAGCGCGCACCCGCAGGTGAACGCCGCCCTCCGCGCGGCGGCCCCACTCCGCGACGCCCTCCTGCAGCGCCTGCTTCGTCGGGTCTTCCGGTGACGGACCGGCGAGGAAAATGGGCTCGGAATGGGGGAGTTCTGGAACCGCGGCCTCGGCGGCCTCCTGCTTCCGCGTCGCGCTCATCTCGCGCATGGAGCGGTCGAACTCGGTCCAGTTCATCTTGCCCGGCCGCGTCAGGCCCGCCCACTCCTCCCGCCACAAGATCTGCTCGGTCACGAGCATTCCGCGCTCGCCCAGCTCGGTCGGCGGACCGAGCGCGTCGAGCGGCTCCGTGGTCGGCGGGCCTGCCAGGTCGGGGTAGATCCGCACCTCATCCACTGCGCAAGGGTGTTCCTCGGTCGGCCCCCAAGCGTCGCGGCGGGCGGCGTTGACGACCACCTGCCACTTCAGTTCCTGCAACTCTGCGCGCACCAGCATGAGGGCTTTGAACAGGTTCGGCTCCACCGCGTGGTGCGCGCCGAACGGGCCGGACAGCTCAAGTCCGACCTGGCCATCGGAGGTGCGGGACCAGGTGGCCACCGCAGGTTGGAAGTCCATCTCCGCGGGGTCACCGTCGACCGGCCCGAACACGTCCACTTCACGCGCCGAAAACCCGTTCTTGTTCACCGCAGCACCGGTTTCCGCGGTCATCTCGCTCCCTGCTCATCAAACCAGCGGCGCAGTTCAGCCACCTTCTTCACCTGTTCCGGGAGGTCCCGAGAACCCGGTGGAACTCCGGGCGTTCGGGGTCGGCGGCGTCGGGCCGTGCACCGGCAAGGGCGCAGCCGACCGCCCGGGGGACCCATCAC
Organism: Saccharopolyspora sp. 6V; assembly: GCF_020176785.1. Classification (NCBI taxonomy): domain Bacteria; kingdom Bacillati; phylum Actinomycetota; class Actinomycetes; order Pseudonocardiales; family Pseudonocardiaceae; genus Saccharopolyspora; species Saccharopolyspora sp. 6V. The sequence continues at coordinate 24,294 of NZ_JAIUKB010000147.1, forward strand.
GTCGTCTTCCTCGATCGGTTCGCCATCGGTCACACGCGATTCGACGCTAGGCCGTGGCCAGAGTTGAGGTGGACCGCGTAATACCGCTGCGCGACGTCAGGCGCGTACGGGGTGTTCTTCCTCGCGCGGATGTCGCGGTCGCGCTCGGTCCACGTCCGCCGTCCGGCCGGTGTGGTGCCCGCCCACTCGTGCTGCCATGCGACTTGCTCCACGGGCATCGACCACGGCATTTCCGCGAATCTTCCCGGCGGTGTGCCCAACGCGTCGAGCTGCTCGGTCAGCGGAGGTCCGGTGAGGCTGGGGTAGATCCGGATGTGCGCAAGCCCGCAGGGATGCTGCGGGGTGCTTCGCCACGCGCCGAAGAGCGCGCCGTTGACCAACACTCCCCAGTCCTCGGCGAGCAGCTCCTGCCGCAGGTCCTGCAGCGTCGTGAACACATCGGGGCCGTGGCCGTCGATCCGGCCGAACGGTCCGCGCAGTCGCAGGTGCACGCCGCCTTCCGGCCGCCGCCCCCACTCCGCGACGCCTCGGTGCATTTCCGAGCGCTTCGAGCCGTCCGGCGAAGGTCCGATCAAGGGCACCGGTTCGGAGTGGGTGAGTTCCGGTGCAGTGGCCGCGATCGTCCGCTGTTCGCGCTCGTCCCGCTCCCCTCCACTTCTCGCCGCCGCGCCTGCTCCGGATCGTCCGGAACGGCGTTCGAATTCCGTCCAGGTGAGCCCGTCCGGCGGGATGGTGCCCGCCCATTCCTTGTGCCAGAGCGTCTGCTCGATCACCGAACCGCTGCGGACCAGGGCCGGATCGTCCGGCATGTCCAACGCATCGACCGGATCGGCGGCGGGCGGCCCGGTCAGGCTGGGGTAGATCCGGACCTGCGCGAGACCGCACGGATGCTCCGGAGTTCCACCCCACGCCTCCCTCCGAGCCGCGTTCACCAGCACCCGCCAGCCGTCGTCGTGCAGCATCTCGCGGATCGCCAGCAGCGCCGCGAACACGTCGGGCGCCTTGACCGTGATGTCGCTGTCCGGTGGCGGTCCCACCATCGTCATCTGGACCCGGCCGTCGTCCGCGAGGAACCAGCTCAATTCGGCCCGCTGGATCGTCATCGCGTCCGGATCGTCCGGCAACGGCCCGGCGACGTGGATGCTCCGGGTGTTCTCCGCGCCTTGCGCTTGCTCGTGCATCGATCCTTACCGCCTGTAACCGTTGTTCCGGAGAGCCTCGGCGTTCCGCATGTTCTCGGCCCGCTGCGCTTGCAGTTGCGGGGAATCCAGCTGTTCGAGGCGGCTTTCCTCTTCTTGCCCTCGCTTCAGGGCGGCCTCGATCTCCAGCCGTTTCGAGTCGGTGAGCGGAACCCATTCACCTTGACCGGGTCGCCCACCGCGCGTATCCGGCGTGTCGTAGTCCTGGATCGCGTCGGATGTTTCCCAGTCCGGATTTTCGTAGTCGAGAACGTAGTCGTCCGTCCAGTCGTACCCGCGTCGGGGACGGGGCTCTTCCTTCTCCGCCGGCGGGTCCGGTTCGGGTTCCGGTTCGGGTTGGGCGGCTTTTTCGCGGGCGCGTTGGAGTTCTTCTTCGGCGGGGAGGGTGTAGCCCTCGGCGTCGTGGGTGGGGCGGGGCGGTGCCTTGGGGAGTTCCGGCTCGGGTGCGTGCTTGGCGACCTTGGCGACGCGGGCGGCGAGACCGGCCTTGGAGGCCGCGCCCGCACCGCCGCCCGCGACGGTGGCGGCGATGTTGGCGCCGGCCTTGCCCAAGGCCGCCGCCGGGTCCTTCTTCCACTCGTCGAGGGAGCCGATGGTCTGGCCCCAGCCCTCCTTGGTGGTGACCATGTGCACGACGCCTGCTCCGGCCGCGAACCCGGAGGAGATCGTCGCGGCCGGGTCGGTGATCAGGTGCAGGGGTTTCGCGACCAGGCCGAGACCGCCCATCGCCATCTCACCCAGCGCGCCGAAGCCCCCGCCCACGTAGCTCTTGCCCGCTTCGAAAAGGGCACCGCCGCTGTTGCGGAACGCATCCATCATCCGTTCCAGGAGGGAGGCTTCCGGAGCGCTCTCGGCCGCCGCCTTGAGCGCTTCGGCGGTGGCGACGCCGGACGTGCCGAACTTGCTCCTGGCTACGTTCAGCAGGGCCCGCGCTTCGGTGGTCTTGGCCGCGCCGGGGTCCTGGAACGGCGCGACCTGGTCGGTAGGCCCGGCCGCTGCCACCTGCGCCGCGTGGTCCTTCTCCGCGCGGGCGGTCTCCTGCTCGCCTTGGCGGTGCAGTTCGATCGCGCGGGCCGCCGCGTCCTGCGCGGTGCGCAGCGCTTCCGCGTGCTCGACGAGCGCCGTCGCCGCCTTCCCGAACGCCGCGGCCGCGACGTCCCAGCGCTGCTGCTCGTCGCGCACCGTCTTCCGGTACGCCTCGGCGGCCGCACCGCTCCAGGCGTGTTCGGAGTCGATGCGCTGCACCGCGGCGAGGCCGTCGGCGATGCGGCGGAACGTGTCCGCCTTGTCCTTGGTGCCCGCGACATCGCCGGGCACGAGCTCGGTGGGGTCGTCGGTGTCGCCGAGTTCCGCCGCCATCAGCGATCACCTTCCTGCGGCAGGCCCGGAGTCAGCAGCCTCGAACCGGTGACCCCGGCCGTCCACGCGTCGTCGGCGGCCTGGCCCACGGACTCGCCGACCTCGCCGAACTCCTCGCCCCAGCCGCCGTAGTCGGGCCTGCCGGCCTGCGCCAGTTCGCCCCAGCTCATCTCGCGGGCACCGGCGACCTTCTGCTGGTCCGGCGAGACGACGGTCATGAGGATCTCCTTGAACAGGCCGGAGATCTCGTCGTCCTGGCCGCGGTACTCCTTCAGGACGTCGGTGAGCTGGTCGGCCAGCTCCTGACCGGTGCGCAGCAGGCTGCCCAAGCCGTGCTCCCAGCGGAGGCAGAAGAACGCGAGCGCGTTCTGCACCTCGGAGTGCTCGCCCAGATCACCGGCGCTGAACGCCATCGAGTGCAGTCCGGCGGCCGATCCCGCATCGGCGACGTACCCGCCGCCGGGTATCAGGTCGGACAGCGCCCGCACCGTCTTCTCGTGCCCGGCGATCACCGCTTCCAGCGCGGCCGGGTCGAGGCCGAAACCGTCGTCAGGCATCGCGCACCTCCGCCGCCGCCAGCACCAGCCGGTGCTGCTCGCCGGAATCGACGACGACGCCGACGTCCGGCGGCAGGTAGTGCTCGAACAGCCGCTTCGCGGGCAGCGCCACCACGTCCACGGTGCCGTCCGCGCCCGCCAAGCCCGCCGCTCCCGCGTAGTCCGCGGCGCGCTGCCGCGTCGAGAACACCGGCAGCCACTCGCGGCCGCCGAGCAGCAGCGTCGAAGCCTCCGCGGGCAGGTGCAGGGTCGACCGGCCCAAAGTCGCCAGCAGCAGCGTCGGATCCGGCGGACCCCCCGCGTCCTGCCAGCGGCGCGCCGCGAGCACCAGCACCGGTTCCGGCTCGGGCGGTGCCGATCGCTCGGGATCCGGCGTCGGAGCCGCGCTCGGCTCCGGGTCCGGCAGGGCCGCTCGGGTCGGTTCCGGGGTTCCCGTTGGTTCCGCGGTTCCCGCCGGTTCCGGAGTTCCCGCCGGTTCCGCGATTCGCGTCGGCTCCGGGGTTCGCGTCGGCTCCGGAGTTCCCGCCGGTTCCGGGGTTCGTGCCGGTTCCGATCGTTCCGGCACCGGCGAACGCACCGGTTCCGCGTCCTCTCCCGAATCCGACCACGCAGGTTCCGGCGTCCGCGCCGATTCCGGCTCTGGCGGCCAGGACCGGTCCGGTTCCGGAGGTGGCAGGCCCAGATCTCCGGACAGCCGCACCACTTCACGCATCCAGCACCCCCCAGCACTGGAGCCGCAGGTTCATCCCGCACTTCCTTCCGAGCTCCGCGGCCCGCTGTTGATCAGCGGGCAACGGCTCGGAACGCTAACAGCGCGCCGACGACCGCGTACCCGATTCGATCAACCTCGCAGAACCCGCGAATCCGGCGAGGTGAACGGCTCATTCGGGCGCGTCCGATCGGCCCAACGGACCGTTCGTGCGGGCCGAACGGGGAACGCGCCCGCGGCGTCAGGTGCGGAGGGAAGCCAGGAAGCGGATCCAGTGGTGCGCGGCGAACACGAGGAGACCGGCGTCGGGGGACTTCGAATCTCGGACCGCCACCACCGGGCCGTCGGCGGCCACCTCGACGCAGTTCGCCGTGCTGGCACTCCGGCTGGACTTCCGCCAGCCAACCTCGACGCAGTTCGCGGAGCTGTTGCTGCGGCTGGACTTGCGCCAACCGAACGCGATCTCGACGCAGTTCGCCGTGCTGTTGCTGCGGGTCGACTTGCGCCAACCGAAGGCGATCTCGACGCAGTTCGCGGTGGTCGCGCTGCGCGAGGACTCGCGCCAACCGTCACCCGATCCAGGACTGCCCATGGAATGAGCGTGGCAGCGCATCGGCCCTCTGCCCAGCGTCGCCCCGCCGCCGGAGCAGCGAACCACCGGGAATCCCACCCGGAAGCACCATCACCGAGGGCGTGAATCTCCCACCGCAGCGAGGAAATCGGCCCACCGCTCGCCGGACACCGCCAGCACCGGACCACCCGGGTCCTTCGAATCGCGGACGCCGACGATCTGGCCGCCCAGCGCGACCTCGACGCAGTTGGCCTTGCTCGCACTGCGGCTGGATTTTCGCCAAACAACCTCGTCAAACCGAGAAAGTTTCATGTCCGAAGCATGTCACTGCCCTGCTCAGCCTGAACAGCCATCTGGCGCAACTGAGCCACGGACTCGTCTGGAGCCAGCGCACAGCCACTGAGCTTCTCCCAAGCGAGCCGGTATGCATCGAGCTGCTCGTCCTCTTCGAGAATCAGAGACGAAGCAATCTGCTCAAGCCAGATCAAGCTCAATTCACCGTCGTACTCCACGATGATGAACGCGCCCGCAGCGCCAGGATGCAGACCTGCACTCGTAGGCACGATCTGGACCGTCACGTTCGGCCGCGAGGCTTCCTCGGCCAAATGATGAAGCTGCCGAACGAGGCAGCCCCTATCACCGAACGGCCTAGCCAAAGCCGCTTCTTCGATCAGCACATGCAAGTGCAGCGGCTCCGGCCGCGACAACAGCGCACGCCGCGCCGTGCGGCTCGCCACCCGCTCTTCGATTTGGTCGACACTGAGGCCGTCGCTGGTACCCGCGATAACCGCTCTGGCGTATTCCGACGTCTGCAGCAGACCAGGAATGACCATCGGGTCGTAGTACCGTAACCCCGTCGCTTCGTCCTCGAAGTCGCTCCAGGTCTGCCAGTCCGCCGGGAAGTGCGCGTTGCGCGTGCGCAACCAGCTGCGCTGTTCCGCGTGGCGCGCGATGTCGAGGAGTTCGACGCGGCGCTGCTGCGTCACCTGGTGGAAGTCGAGCAGCTTCTCCAGGTCGTCCAGGTAGATGCCGATCTCGCAGGTTTCGATCCGGTTGATCTTGCTACCGGACATGCCGAGCTCCTTGCCGACTTCAGCGGCGCTGACGCCCTTCTCGGCCCGAATCTTGCGCAGGGTCTGCGCCAGACGACGGGACCGGGCGGACGGTCCGGGGCGGCGAGGCATCAACGATCTCCTGTCGTTGCGAGGAATGTGCCCTCAGCCTGGCAGGAATGATCAGATTTCGCGATCACTCGATCGCGTAATTGCGCACCTTCTTGCATTCACGCAATTCTTGAAAGCGTGATCCACAACCCCAGGAGGCAGTGATGGACGAAAAGATCGCGCGGTTCGGTTCCGAGAGCCCGCAGCGCGAATGGCTGTGCCGGTGCAGCGACGACGATGCAGAGCTCGCGCTCTGCACCGTCGGCGTCGCGGCCGGTGACGTGGAGGTGTTCGGGCCCGAGCTCCAGGGCTACTTCCGGTTGCGCGGCAGCGAGATCGCGGTGTTCCGGCGGGCGCTGGACGAGGCCGCGGTGCTCGCGGCGGAGGACCTGGCCCGGCGGGAAGCCCGGCCGGACGCTCAGCCCTCGAAGCGATAGCCCATGCCCGCCTCGGTGATGAGGTGGCGGGGGCGGCTCGGGTCGTCCTCCAGCTTGCGGCGCAGCTGCGCGATGTACACCCGCAGGTAGTGGAACTCGTCGGCGTAGGCGGGGCCCCACACCTCCTGCAGCAGCCGCCGTTGCGCGACGAGCTTGCCGCGGTTGCGCACCAGCACTTCCAGCATGCCCCATTCGGTGGGCGTCAGGTGCACTTCGGCGCCGGCGCGCAACACCTTCTTCGCCGCCAGGTCCACTTCGAACGCGTCGGTGCGCACCACCGGTTCGTCCTCGGCGACGGCGGACCGGGAGCGGCGGACCGCGGCGCGCAGCCGGGCGAGGAGTTCGTCCATGCCGAACGGTTTCGTCACGTAGTCGTCGGCGCCCGCGTCGAGGGCGTGCACCTTGTCGGTGGATTCGGTGCGCGCGGACAGCACGATGATCGGCAGCGTGGTCCAGCCGCGCAGCCCGGCGATCACCTCCACCCCGTCGAGGTCGGGCAGGCCGAGGTCCAGCACGACCGCGTCCGGCCGCGCTTCGGCCGCCACCCGCAGCGCCGTCATGCCGTCCGGCGCGACCGCCACCTCGTAGCCGTGCGCGGTGAGGTTGATCCGCAGCGCGCGCAGCAGCTGTGGTTCGTCGTCCACCACCAGGACCTTCGTCATCGCCCCTCCGTCGCCACCGGCAGCGCCAGCACCATGGTCAGCCCGCCGCCGGGGGTGTCCTCGGCGCGGATCGTGCCGTGCATGGCCTGCATGAAACCTTGCGCGACGCTCAGCCCGAGACCGACCCCGGGCGGGCCGGTGTCGGCGTGCCCGCCGAGTCGCTCGAACGGGGCGAACACGGTGTCCGCGGCGCCTTCGGGCAGGCCGGGGCCGTGGTCGACGATGCGCAGCTCCACCCACCGGGCGTGTTCGCTGGCGCGCACGCCGACCCGGTCTCCGCCGTACTTCAGCGCGTTCTGCACCACGTTCGCGATCACCCGTTCCAGCAGTCCGACGTCGGCGAGCACCGCGGGCAGCGACTCGTCGGTGTCCACCGCGACCCGCTCCCGCCCGTCCAAGCCCACCAGGGCGCCCGCGACGGCCTGGTCGTAGCCGACGGGGCGCAGCCGCGGCACGATCGCGCCGGTCGCCAGCCGGGACGAGTCCAGCAGGTTGTCCACCAGGTCCGCGAGCCGGTCGGTGGATTCCTCCACCCCGGCGAGCAGTTCGGCGACGTCCTGCTCGGACAGCTGCACGCCGGGCAACCGCAGGCTGCTCACCGAGGCCTTGATGGACGCCAGCGGCGTGCGCAGGTCGTGGCCGACGGCGGACAGCAGCGCGGTGCGCAGCCGGTTCGCGTCCGCTTCCCGCTGGGCTTCGGCGGCGTCGGCGGCCATCCGCTGCTGGCGCAGCGCCACCAGCGCCTGGCCCGCGGCGGCTTCCAGCACCGTGCGGTCGTCGGCGGGCAGCGCCCGGCCGTCAGGGCGGCGCAGCGCCAGGTGCACGTCCGCGGTCACCTCGATGTCCACATCGGACTGGTCGGGCCGGGCGCAGGGCGTGGTGCCGAGGGACGCCGCGATGCGCCAGCCGTCCGGCCCGCGCTCCAGCAGCGCCGCCGAGGACAGCCCGAAGTTCTCCACCAGCTTCTCCAGCAGCCGCGGCAGCGGATCGGGGTGCGCCAGCACCGTCCGCGCGTAGGACGCCAGCAGCGCCGCCTCGGTGCGCGCCCGGGCCGCCCGCTCCGCGAGCCGCGCCGCCCGGTCCACCACCACCGCCACCATCACCCCGACGCCTACCATGCCGAGCACCGTCACCAGCGTCTCCGGGGAACTGACGGCCAGCGAATGCCGCGGTTCGGTGAAGAAGAAGTTCAGCAGCCCGCCCGCCAGCAGCGCCGCCGCCACCGACGGCGCCACCCCGCCGACCAGCGCCACCACCACGGTCGCCAGGAAGTAGCCGACCACGTCGGTGGACAGCTCGAAGTCGCCGAGCAGCGCGCTGACCAGCGTCACCAGCGGCGGCAACGTGCACGCCAGCACCCAGCCCCAGCCGCGGCGGGTGCGGGACAGCGGGTTCTTCGCGGCACGGCGGAACGGGCGCGCGCCCGCCATGCCGTGCGTGACCATGTGCACGTCGATCGTGCCGGAGCGCTGCACCACCGTGGAGCCGATGCCCTCGGCGGTCAGCCGCGCCCACCGGGAGCGCCGCGAGGTGCCGATCACCAGCTGCGTGGCGTCGACGCCGCGGGCGAACTCCAGCAGCGCCTCCGGCACGTCGTGGGGCGCGCCCCCCGCGGGGGGGGGGCGGCCCCCGGGGGGGGCCCCCCCCCCCCCCCGCCCCCGGGGGGGGGGGGGCGCCCCCCC
>NZ_JAIUKB010000148.1:0-29632 GCF_020176785.1 Saccharopolyspora sp. 6V
TTGGGCCCCGGTGCGCGTTTATTTTTTCCCCCCCCCACCCCCCCCGGCCCCCCCCCCCCACCCCCGGCCCAGCGTGCCGGTGGCCCCCGCGCGGCCCCCCCCCCCCCCCCCCTCACTCATGTCCGCCCCGGGGAGCAGAACGATCGCGAACCCCTGCCCCGGGCGGACGACCGTTCACCGCCGTCCCGGCCCGGGAACGAGAACGGGGGGGGCGGTGATCCGCGCGGCCCGTCGGTTCCGGAGTCCGGTCACTCCCACTCGATGGTGCCCGGCGGCTTCGACGTCACGTCCAGCGTGACCCGGTTGACCTCGGCGACCTCGTTGGTGATGCGGGTGGAGATCCGCTCCAGCACGTCGTAGGGCAGCCGCGTCCAGTCCGCGGTCATCGCGTCCTCGCTGGAGACCGGCCGCAGCACCACCGGGTGCCCGTAGGTGCGGCCGTCGCCCTGCACGCCCACCGAGCGCACGTCGGCCAGCAGCACCACCGGGCACTGCCAGATGTCGCGGTCCAGCCCGGCCGCGGTCAGCTCCTCCCGCGCGATCGAGTCGGCCGCGCGCAGCGTTTCGAGGCGGTCCGCGGTGACCTCGCCGATGATCCGGATGCCGAGGCCCGGCCCGGGGAACGGCTGCCGGTGCACGATGGTCTCCGGCAGGCCCAGCTCCAGGCCGACCCGCCGCACCTCGTCCTTGAACAGGGCGCGCAACGGCTCCACCAGCTGGAACTGGAGGTCGTCGGGCAGGCCGCCGACGTTGTGGTGGCTCTTGATGTTCGCCGCGCCGCTGCCGCCGCCGGATTCGACGACGTCCGGGTACAGGGTGCCCTGCACCAGGAAGTCCACGTCGCCTTCGGAGCCCTGCACCAGGTCGCGGGCCGCCTGCTCGAAGCTGCGGATGAACTCCCGGCCGATGATCTTGCGCTTCTCCTCGGGGTCGGTGACCCCGGCCAGCGCGCCCAGGAACTGCTCGGTGGCGTCGACCGTCACCAGCTTCACCCCGGTGGCGGCCACGAAGTCCCGCTCCACCTGCGCCCGCTCCCCGGCGCGCAGCAGCCCGTGGTCGACGAACACGCAGGTCAGCTGCTCGCCGATGGCGCGCTGCACCAGCGCGCCCGCAACCGCCGAGTCCACGCCGCCGGACAGGCCGCAGATCGCGCGCCGGTCGCCGACCTGCTCGCGGATCGCCTGAACGGTGTCGTCCACGATCGACGCGGTGGTCCACTGCGGCTTGATGCCCGCGATGTCGTGCAGGAACCGGCGCAGCACCTCCTGGCCGTGCGGGGAGTGCGCGACCTCCGGGTGGTACTGCACGCCCGCCAGCCGGCGGTTCCGGTCCTCGTAGGCGGCGACCGGGGTGTCCTTGCTGCCCGCGGTCACGGTGAAGCCCTCGGGCGCCTTGCTGACCGAGTCGCCGTGGCTCATCCACACCGGGTGGTGGCCGGGCAGCTCCTCGTGCAGCGCACCGCCGTCGCCGGTGATCTCCAGCTCGGTGCGGCCGTACTCGCGGGTGCCGGTGTGCTCCACCGTCCCGCCGAGGGCCGCGGTCATGGCCTGGAAGCCGTAGCAGATGCCGAACACCGGCACGCCCGCCTCGAACAGCGCCGGGTCGACCTGCGGCGCGTCCGCGGCGTACACGCTGGACGGGCCGCCGGAGAGCACCAGGGCCGCCGGATCGCGCCGGACGATCTCCTCGACCGGCGTGTCGTGCGGGACGACCTCGGAGTAGATCTGCGTCTCGCGGACGCGGCGGGCGATCAGCTGCGCGTACTGGGCGCCGTAGTCGACGACGAGCACCGGCCCCTTCCCCTCGCGCGGCGGACCCGATGCCGGGGACTGGTCAGGGCTGTTGGCGTTACCGGACACGTCGTCGAAACCTCCAGGCGGATGCGTGCGCTGGAACCCATCATCCCAGCTAACCCCCACCGCCCGGGCAGCGGCTCCGCATCGGCCGTCCCCCGCTCGGCGCGAAGACCGCCGGGGTTCCACGGCCCCCGGTGCCGCGCGGCAGGGGCGGAGCGGCAGGACCGGCGGTCAGACCAGCGGCAGGCGCAGGGCCGCCGGCGCCTCGGCGGGGACCGCCGGGCGCTTCGACGGGATCGGCGCCATCCGGTGGTAGCCCTCGGCCTGCGCGGCGCGCCGGTCCGGTTCGCCCTTGTTCGGCCACATGGAGAACGCCCGCTCGGCCTGGGCGGTGATCGTCAGCGACGGGTTCACCCCGAGGTTCGCGGTGATCGCGGAACCGTCCACGATCGACAGCGTCGGGTGCCCGTACGCCCGGTGGTACGGGTCGATGACGCCGTGCTCGGCGTCCTCGCCGATGGCGCAGCCACCGATGAAGTGCGCGGTCATCGGCATGTCGATCAGCTCGCCCCAGGTGCCGCCGGCGATGCCGCCGATCTCCTCGGCGACCCGCTCGTTGGCCTCCTCACCCGCGGGGATGAAGCTGGGGTTGGGCGCGCCGTGGCCCTGCCGGGAGGTGAGCCGGGAGCCGAACAGGCCGCGCTTCACCCGGGTGATCAGCGAGTTGTCCAGGCTCTGCATCACCAGCAGGATGATCGTGCGCTCGCTCCAGTTGCGCACCACCGCCATCTTCAGCGCCTTCAGCGGATCGGTGCGCACGAACCGCAGCCACTGCTTCCAACGCGGGTCCGGGTGGTCGCCCTTGGTCGGGAAGGTCTGCAGCAGGCCCATCGCGTTGCTGCCCTTGCCGTAGCGGACGGGCTCGATGTGGGTGTCCTCGTCGGGGTGGAACGAGGAGGTGATGGCGACGCCGCTGGAGTAGTCCTGCTCGCCGAGCTGCGGCACCTGAGCGCCGATGATGGCCTCGGAGTTGGTGCGGGTGAGCTCGCCGAGCTTCGCCGACAGCCGCGGCAGGTCGCCGCGGTCCCGCGCCCGGTGCAGCAGGTTCTGGGTGCCCCAGGTCCCGGCGGCGACGACCACCTGGTCGGCGGTGAACACCCGGCTGCCGAGCGCGGTCTTCGCCCCGGTGCGGCGGGTGCCGATGCGCCAGCGGCCGTCGCGGCCTTCGGCGAGCCGGTGCACGGTGGTCAGCGGGAACACCTCCGCTCCCCCGGCTTCGGCGAGGTGCAGGTAGTTCTTGACCAGCGTGTTCTTCGCCCCGACGCGGCAGCCGGTCATGCACGCCCCGCATTCGGTGCAGCCGGTGCGCGCCGGTCCGGCGCCGCCGAAGTAGGGGTCGGCGACGGTGCGGCCCGGTTCGCCGAAGTGCACGCCGACCGGTGTCGGGTGGTAGCTGCCGCCGACGCCCATGTCGGCGGCGACCTTCTTCATCACCACGTCGGAGGGGGTGGTGGTCGGGTTGGTGACGACGCCCAGCATCCGGCTGGCCTGGTCGTAGTGCGGGGAGAGCTCGTCCTCCCAGTCGGTGATGTGCGCCCACTGGGAGTCGTTGTAGAACGGCTTCAGCGGCCGGTACAGCGTGTTCGCGTACACCAGCGAACCGCCGCCGACCCCGGCTCCGGCGAGGATGAGGCAGTCCCGCAGCAGGTGGATGCGCTGGATGCCGTAGCAGCCGATCTGCGGTGCCCACAGGAATCGGCGCAGGTCCCAGGACGTCTTGGCGAACTCGTCGTCGCTGAAGCGGCGGCCCGCCTCCAGCACGGCGACCCGGTAGCCCTTCTCGGTGAGCCGCAGCGCGGCGACGCTGCCGCCGAACCCGGAGCCGATCACGACGACGTCGTAGTGCTGCGGACCGCGCTGACCCTGAGCACCGTTGCTGGAAGCCATGCCGGACACGTTAGCCGTCATTACTCGCGGGTAGCCAGTACTTTCCGGCACTGCGCGCGACCCAATTTCCCGACCCCGAGCCCGATCCACCCGATTCAGGACCAGCGACCCACCGGCCCAGACCGGCCGCGAACCGTCCTCGTCCTGTCCGCGGCGGAGCCGCTGAGCGGAGAACCAGCACGCAGCCGGACCACCCGCGGGTTCTCAGCCGCTCCCTCGGGAGGACAGCGTTTTCTCATGTGGCGGAGCCACCTGTGAAAACGATCCCGCAGCGAGGAAGCGGCTGAGGTTCCGCCACCCCACCCCCGCGCAACGGGGGAAGGACGGCCACGGATCAACGCCGCAGCGTCAGGCCTACCTTCTGGAACTCCTTGAGCTCCGAGTACCCGGTCTTCGCCATCGCGCGCCGCAGCCCGCCGAACAGGTTGGTGGTGCCGGACGCCTCGCTGCTCGGGCCGAACAGCAGCTTCTCCAGGTCGACACCGGCACCGGTGAAGCCCATGATCTCGCTGCGCGGCAGGCTCGGGTGCGCGGCGGCCGCGGTCCAGTAGTAGCCCTGGCCGGGCGCCTCCGAGGCCTCGGTGAGCGCTTCGCCGAGGACGACGGCGTCGGCACCGCAGGCGATGGCCTTCGCGATGTCACCGGAGTAGGACAGCGCACCGTCGGCGAGCACGTGCACGTACCGGCCGCCGGTCTCGTCGAGGTAGTCGCGGCGGGCCGCGGCGGCGTCGGCGATGGCCGTGGCCATCGGCACGCCGATGCCGAGCACCTGGGTGGTCGTGGTGGCCATCGACTCGCCGAAGCCGACGATCACGCCGGCCGCGCCGGTGCGCATCAGGTGCATGGCGGTGCGGTAGTCGCCGACGCCGCCGGCGATCACCGGCACGTCGAGGTCCGCGATGAAGCGCTTCAGGTTGAGCGGCTCGCCGTCCCGCGCCACGTGCTCGGCCGAGACGATGGTGCCGTGCACCATGAGCACCTCGACGCCCGCGGCGAGCAGGTCGGGGGTGAGCTCCTCGGCGTGCTGCGGGCTGACCCGCGCGGCGACGGTGACCCCGGAGTCCTTGATCTGCTTGATGGCGCGGGTGAGCAGGTCGTGCCGCACCGGCGCGGCGTGCAGCTCCTGCAGCCGCTTGACCGCGGCGGTCGGCTCCTCGCTCTCGTCCGCGATGCGCACCACTTCGAACAGCAGGTCGTCGACGTTCTCGTGCCGGGCCCAGAGCCCTTCGGCGTTGAGCACGCCGAGGCCGCCGAGCTCGCCGACGCGGATGGCCGTCGCCGGGGACACCACGGCGTCGGTGGGGTGCGTCACCAGCGGGATGCCGAACCGGTACGCGTCGATCTGCCACGCCAGCGACACGTCCTGCGACGACCGGGTCCGCCGGGACGGGACGATCTCGATGTCGTCCAGCTCGTACCCGCGCATGGCCGTCCGGCCCATGCCGATCTCCACCGAATCCCGCACGTCAAGTCCTCCCTGCCAGCACCACAGCACTCCAACGGAGCATTCTCTCTACTCCGGGCTCGGACCTCGCATCCGCCCCGGTCTTTCGGGTCCGGCGCCCGGTGCGTTCAGGCGTGCGGGGCCAGGCCCGCCACGGTCAGCCGGAACAACCTGTCGGCTTCGGCGGCGGCGTCGGCGCGGTGTTCGACGGCCAGCACGATGCCGACGATCACCGTGATCAGGTCGGTGAGGGCGATGTCCGCTCGCACCGCACCGTCGCGCACGGCGCGGTCCAGCAGCGGCGTGCCCGCTTCCTCCAGCGCTCCGGCGCAGGTGTTGCCTTGGACCGGGTCGGTGTCGGGTCCCGCGTAGGACAGCGCGACCGCCAGGCCGCGGACGGTGGCGCAGTAGGCGACCACTTCGTCGAGCCAGCGCAGCAGCGCGTCGCGGCCGTCGGGCGCATCGGCCAGTTCGGCGGCGCGACGGCTCAGCGCGTCGATGCGGCTGTGCGAGACCGCTTCGAGCAGGGCGCGGCGGGTGGGGAAGTGCCTGCGCACGGTCGCCGATCCGACTCCGGCGGTGCGGGCGATCTGCTCCAGGGAGGCTTCGGCGCCGCGGGCGGCGACCTCCTGTTCCGCCACGGCGAGGATGCGGGCGTGGTTGCGCCGGGCGTCCGAGCGCTGCGCTCCGGTCACGGCGTCACCTCCTGCTTCACAAAACGGCGGGGTCCGCCGTATCGTACGGGAGCACAAACGGCGGCCCCCGCCGTTTTTCTCCCGAGGAGCAGCATGCCGACCCATCCCGCACCCGTCCTGGTCTCCGGCGCCACCGGCAGGCAGGGCGGAGCCACCGCCCGCGCCCTGCTCGCCGCGGGCGTTCCCGTCCGCGCCCTGGTGCGCGACCCCGAGACCGAACGCGCCGCCGCGGTGCGCGCGCTCGGAGCCGACCTGGTGACCGGCGACCTCCGCGACCGCGACTCCCTGGCACCGGCGGTCGACGGCGTCCGCGCGGTCTTCTCCGTGCAGCTGCCCGAGCTCACCGCGGACGGCTTCGACTTCGACGGGGAGATCGCGCAGGGCACCAACCTCGTCGAAGCGGCCCGCGCCGCCGAGGTGGCGCAGTTCGTGCACACCTCGGTCAGCGGCGCCGGTCAGCACACCGAGGTGCCCGGCATGGCCGAAGGCCGGTGGGGGGGTGGCGCGCAGCCTGGGCGCCAAGAGCGCGATCCAGGACCGGGTCCGCGAAGCCGGTTTTCCCAGCTGGACGCTGCTCAAGCCCGCCTTCTTCATGGCGAACTTCCTGCCCTCGATGGGCTTCCTGTTCCCGCGCGGCGTCGAAGGCGGCCTGGTCAGCGTCCTCAAGCCGGACACCCGGCTGTCCCTGATCGCGACGGCGGACATCGGGGCCGCGGCGGCCGCCGCGATCGCCGAGCCGACGCGGTTCCACGAGGTCGAACTGGAGCTGGCGGGCGACTTCCTGCCGATGGAGCGGATCGCCGAAGTCCTCTCCGGCGCGCTCGGCGTCCCGCTGACGGCCCCCGACATGACCGAGGCCGAAGCGCTGGCCGCCGGGATGCCGGGCATGGGCGCCACCCACGACTACCTGAACGCGGTCGGCCAGCCGGCCCGCCCCGAGTTCGCCGCCGAACTGGGCCTGCCGACCACCTCGTTCGAGGTGTGGGCGGCCGCGCACCTGCGCGGCTGACCCGGTGCGGAGTAGGGCGCGGGAACCCTCGGCTCCCGCCCCCCGCACCTCACCGGGTCGTGTAGTTCGGCGCCTCGACGGTCATCGTGATGTCGTGCGGGTGCGACTCCTTGAGCCCCGCCGCGGTGATCCGCACCAGGTTGGCCCGCTGCAGCTCGGGGACCGTGGTCGAACCGGTGTAGCCCATCCCGGAGCGCAGCCCGCCGACGAGCTGGTCCACCACCTGCGCCAGCGGCCCGCGGAACGGCACCCGCCCCTCGATGCCCTCCGGCACCAGCTTGTCCTCGGACAGCACGTCGTCCTGGAAGTAGCGGTCCTTCGAGTACGACCGGCCCTGCCCGCGGCTCTGCATCGCGCCGAGCGAGCCCATGCCCCGGTACACCTTGAACTGCTTGCCGTTGACCAGCACCAGGTCCCCGGGCGATTCGGCGGTGCCCGCGAGCAGGCTGCCCAGCATCACGCTGCTGGCACCGGCCGCGATGGCCTTCGGGATGTCCCCGGAGTACTGGATGCCGCCGTCGCCGATGATCGGCACCCCGGCCGGCCGGCACGCCTGGTCGGCCTCGTAGATGGCGCTGATCTGCGGGACGCCGACGCCCGCGACGACGCGGGTGGTGCAGATCGAGCCCGGCCCGACGCCGACCTTGACGGCGTCCGCGCCCGCGTCGACGAGCGCCTGGGCCCCGGCGCGGGTGGCGACGTTGCCGCCGATGACGTCCACCGAGTGGCCCAGCTCCTTCTTCAGGGTGGCCACGGTGTCCACGACCGCCCGGGAGTGCCCGTGCGCGGTGTCCACGACGAGCACGTCCACCCCGGCGTCGACCAGCGCCATCGCCCGCTCGTGCGAGTCGGCGCCGACGCCGACCGCGGCGCCGCACAGCAGCCGGCCGTCCGGGTCCTTGGTGGCGTTGGGGTACTGCTCGGTCTTGACGAAGTCCTTGACGGTGATCAGCCCGCGGAGCTTGCCCGCGTTGTCCACGATCGGCAGCTTCTCGACCTTGTGCCTGCGCAGCAGGCCGAGCGCGGCTTCCGCGGTGACGCCGACCTGCGCGGTCACCAGCGGGGCGGGCGTCATGATCTCGCGCACCCGGCGGGTGTGGTCCACCTCGAACCGCATGTCGCGGTTGGTGATGATCCCGACGAGGGTGCCGTCGGGGTCGGTGACGGGGACACCGGAGATCCGGAAGCGGGCGCACAGCGCGTCCACCTCGGCCATGGTGTCCTCGGGCGAGCAGGTCACCGGGTCGGTGACCATGCCGGCCTCGGAGCGCTTCACGACCTCGGCCTGCGCGGCCTGCTCCTCCACCGACAGGTTCCGCTGCAGGATGCCGACACCGCCCTGGCGGGCCATGGCGATCGCCATCCGCGCCTCGGTGACGGTGTCCATCGCCGCGGACAGCAGCGGCACCCGCAGCCGCACGTTGCGCGACAGCTGCGTTCCCGTGTCGACGCCGCTGGGGATCACATCGGACTCATCGGGCAGCAGCAGCACGTCATCGAAGGTCAACCCGAGCGTCGCGAACTTCGCGGGGAAACCGGGGGCGGTGAGTTCGCTGGTCATGGCGAGGCGGTGTGCCTTCCTGCAAGCAACGGTGCGGTGACCGAAGGTTCCGGGCGGGGGCTCATCGGCGATACCGGGCCACCGGAGGCGGCGGTTCGACGACGTCCCCGGCGCGAGCGGCAGGTGCGATTGCTCCATGATAGAGACCCCGCTGGTCAGACATGGGAAGCGGTGGTGCAACGCACGTGCGCACCCGCGCGGGCGCCCCGAGCGGCGGTGCAGGTCGTGGTGGGCGGTACCGTGCCGGGCGTGCCGCACGATCCGCTGCCCCCAGACCCGTTCGCGGGCGACCCGGAGGACCCGAGCAGAGCGCTCGACGACCAGGAGCCCGAGTTCGGCCCGCCGCTAGGCGAGGACGAACGGGCCGAGCTCCTCTCCGACCTCACCGACCTGGCCGTCTACCAGGCGTTGCTGGAACCGCGCGGTGTCCGCGGCATCGTCGTGGACTGCACCGACTGCGGTGAACCGCACTACCACGACTGGGAACTGCTGCGCTCCAGCCTGGAGCAGCTGCTGCACGACGGTCGGATGCGCCCGCACGAGCCCGCGTTCGCCCCGGACCCCAGCGAATACATGAGCTGGGAGTACTGCCGCGGCTTCGCCGACGGCGTCACCGAGACGGAGAACGAGAACACCCGCTGATCAGCGGCTCCCGCCTCCCCGCCGGGCACGAAGCCCACCGAACATGAAGCGGGTCCGCGCCCCTCACGGGCGCGGATCCGGGTTCGTGCTTGCTCAGTTGGGCGAGGGGAACAGCCCGCCGCCGTTGTGCGGCGCCGAGGTCGAGTCCTCGGGATTCCCGCTGGACGGCAGGTCGGAGCTGCCGCTGGTCTCGCTCGGCTCCGTCGTCGGCTCGGTCGGCTCCTGCGAGGAGCTCGGTGTGCTCGGCGAGGTCGGCGTCGGCCAGTCCGGCGGCGGCAGCTGCGGGTTCGACGGCGGGGGCGGCTCGACGGTCGTCGTCGACGTCGGGTGCGAACTCGACGAGGACTCCGAAGTGGATCCGCCCGGCAGGTGCGGCTGCTGGAAGCGGTTCTCCAGCACCTGGTGCCGCGCCTCCAGTTCCTTGAGGTGGGCACCGGCGTTCTGCATCGTCTCGTGCGCCAACTGCAGGGACACCTTCGCGTCGCTGTAGTTGCCCGAGTTCCACAGGCTTTCCGCCTCGTCGAGCTGCGACTGCGCCTTCTGGGCGGCCGCGGCCTCCTGGGAGTGATCGCTGTAGAGCACCTGCGCCACGCCCCACAGCATGTCGCCGGGCATCGCGTCCCGGGCGGCGAGGCCGACCCCGGTGAACCCGATCATCAGCACCGCGGCGGCCGAGGCCACCGGGACCAGGTGCCTGCGGCGGGACTTGCGGCGCGGCCTGCTGCCCGCGGCGATCGCGGCGACCGCGGCATCGGTGTCCACCAGGTCGCCGATCGGCGCCGCGTCCACCTCCCGCCGCCACGCGACCAGCAAGGATTCCAGCGCGGGCGCGGTGTCGGCGGACTCCGCGGGCACGTTCGGATTGGTGCCGCCGAGCGCGTCGAGCAGCGCGTCGTCGGCCTGCAGTTCGGAGAGGTTCAGCGGTTCCGAACCGACCTCGTCGGCGTCGATCAGGCCCGCCGCCGTCGCCTGCTCGGTGTCGGCGTCGGTGAGCAGGGGTCGTCGCCGGAAGTCCAGCACCGTGGCACCGGACTCCGCGGCCGAGGTGCCCGCCGGTTCGGCCACGACCTCGTCCTCGGGGCGCGCCGCCCGGATCGTGCGCTGCTCGTCCGCCTCGTCCGCGGAACCGGACTCGCCGGTCCGTTCAGCGGATTCGCCAGGCGTGGCCGAATGGGCCGAATGGACGGTAGGGTGGTCCCCGGCGTCCCCTTCCGGACCGTCGGAGATCTCGGCGGTGTGCGACCCGGACGCCGCCGGGGTGGCGGAGTCGGACTCTCGATTGTCGATCAGCTCGGCTCCCTCGCCAGCGGCGGGCACGGCCGGAGAATCCTCCGGCGCACGCGTTCCGCCCGCACGGTCGTCCTGCCGGCCGGAATCGACGGGATCGTCCGAGGCGTGCTCCCGTTTCGGGGCGCGCTCCGATTCTTCCCGCTCGACCATTCAGACCACCTCCTCCGCGGACAGCGTCTTGCGCAGCCGGGCCAGTGCGCGGTGCTGTGCCACTCGCACCGCTCCCGGAGTCGAACCGACCGCTTCGGCCGTTTCCTCCGCGGACAACCCGACGACCACCCGGAGCAGCAGGATCTCCCGCTGCTTGGCCGGGAGGACGCGCAACAGCTGCGCCATCCTGCCCGAAAGCTCACCTTGCATGGCCCGCTGCTCCGGTCCAGCCTCGGACTCCGGGGTGTCCGGAACGTCCGCCACCGGCTCGGAGCGGTTGCGGGCCGACGCCCGATGAGCATCAGCCACCTTGTGCGCGGCGATGCCGTACACGAACGCCAGGAACGGACGACCCTGATCCCGGTAGCTGGGCAACGCCGTCAGCACGGCGAGGCACACTTCCTGGGCGACGTCGTCCGCCGAAGCGAACGACCGTTCGTTTCGTCCTACCCTGGCGCGGCAATACCGCACCACCAAAGGACGGATTTCGGCCAGCAAGCGCTCGATCGACTGACGATCGCCGTCGACGGCGGCGCCTACAAGTGCGTCCAGCCCGTCCCCCACGTTGCTCATCGCAGACAGCAGCCCTGGTGTTACGCGTTCAAGCGACTCGGATTTGCTCGGCGAACATCACGTGCACCGCACGCAGCGCCGAGGTCACCGTACCGGGAAAGGACAGATCCCTGAACAGGGAGTGGGGGCCAGCGGCGGTCGTTGTCACGTAACCATAACTACCAGATATCCACCCGAGCATCGTCCGCGCAGTCCGGAACCGGCACTGATCGACGGATGGTAGGGGGGGACGTTCGCGACACGACGGTCGACTCCCGGCTCGTCCCGGCCGGGTCGTGGGACGTGTCCGCCGTCATGTCCCGGCGATGCGGAAGCACCGGGACATGGCGGCGGACACCGAAGTCCTGTCGACGCCGCCGAGCCCGAACGGCGGCGTCGAGGTGAACCGGGCGGCGGCCGCGGGCCGCTTTCCGGCGAGGGGCGTCACACAGCAGGAAGGAGCTCCCGCGGAACCTCCTCGGATCATCGGTCGAGCCCTCGCGAGCGAGGGCCCGGTCGCCGGGCTGTGCCGGGCACCGGAGTCGTCCGGGGCGAACCGCCCTGGACGAACGCGATGCGAGGCGCGGCCCGCCGCCCGCGGGCGATCGGCGCACGTCGTGCTCCGACCGGAACCCGGATGATCGAGCGAGCAGGTGGGCATCCGCGGAGTCCCGTTCGACTCAGGCGACCAGCCCTCGTCTGAACCCGTGCGCCACCGCCTGTGCCCGATCGCGCACTCCGAGCTTCCGGAAGAGCCGACGGGCGTGGGTCTTGACGGTGTCCTCGGACAGGTAGAGCTCGCGGCCGATCTGGCCGTTGCTCTTCCCCTGACTCATCCCCCGCAGCACTTGCAGCTCGCGTTCGGTGAGCTGCACGCCCGGATCGGACGGCTGCCGCGGCGCGGGGACGGACGTGCTGGCCAAGGTGTGCGCCAGCGCGGCGACCAGCTCCGGCCGCGAGGCGTCCCAGCGCAGGTATCCGCGCGCACCGCCGGCGATGGCCGCCGCGATGCTGCCCGCGTCGTCCGGCGCACCGAAGACGATCACGTTGGCCTGGGGGTGGGCGGAGACGAGCCGCCTGGTGGCCTCGACACCGTTCGGCACCGCGCGTTGGGTGCCGACCAGCACGACGTCCACCGCTTGCCGCGCGAAGCGCGCGAGCAGCTCGTCACCGTGTGCTACGCAATCAATCCGGCTCACTCCTGGGACAGCAGACATCACGCGAGTGAGCCCTTCCCGGACGCTGCGTCGGTCATCACAGATCAGGACCGTCGTCACGGGAACTCCTTCCTGCAGGCGAGTGACGTTCCTCTTCCCCTATCGGACGCAGTGCGGCGAACCTTGACACGATCTAGTGCTGAATCCGTCCAGAGATCGGCTCACGCCACTCGTTCGAGATATTCACCGGAACGGAGCAGGGCCCGACGCGGGTGCGGGCGAGAGCCGATGTCACCCCTCGCTCAAGGCCCATACCTGCGATATTCACCCTGTTGTGGCCCTGTCGGGCGATCAGCCACCCGATCTCGCGACCCCCGGCATTCGGCGGAAACTTGCCATAAGTGATTTGCGTCACATGTCAATCGAGCACGACGCGAACGACGCCTTCCGCGGCCTCCGCGAGGTTCGAGACCGTCTCCGCATGCCCCGGCAACCGGCCCGGCGCCCAGCCCGATCCGGCGGCGAACACCCGGGCCCGCTGGCGCGTCCCGGGCAAGCCGGCGAGCAGTGCGGGCGCCGCGTAGTGCGGCTGCTCCGACCAGAGCACCACCACCGACGGCGCCGCCCGGCGCACCGCGGCGTTCAAGCCCTCCGGCGGCAGGCCCGCGCCGAACAACCGGATCCCCACGCCGCGGGCGGCCAGTTCGGCGGCCAGCGCGACCAGCTCCAGCTCCTGCTGCTCCCCCGGCACCGGCGCGAGCAGCACCGGGCGCGGGTTGCGCGGTTCGGGAGCGGTGGCCAGCACCGCGCGTAACGCGGTCGACGCGCTGTCGGCGAGCAGCCGCAGCGCTTCCACCCCGGTCCCGGTGTGCTGCCAGCGCCCGGTCACCGCGGTCAGCACCGGCGACAGCACCTCGGACCAGGTGGCGAGCACGCCGTGGTGCTCGATCGACTCGGCGAGCAGGCGCTGCTGGTGCCAGGCGTCCAGCGCGAGGACCGCCCGCCCCAGTCCCCGGGCGCGCGGTCCGGCACCGGTCAGGCGCAGACCCCGCCCGCCCGGGTTGGCGGCGGACGCGACGGGTTCCTCGTCCAGCGGGTCGAGCACGCCGGAGATGAGGACGGGTTCGGCGGTCGCGGGGGCGGCGGGCACCGCCGCGCCGTCCTCGTGCCGGGGCAGCGGCGGGGTCGCGGCGAGCGCGTAGCGGGCGGCTTCGGCCGGGGACGCGCCGCGGAGCAGGGCTCGCTGCATCTGCTCCAGCCGGGCGACGTCCTCGGGCCCGTAGCGGCGGTGGCGCCCGGTGGCGTGGTCGGTGGGGCCCAGCCCGTAGCGGCGGTCCCAGGTGCGCAGGGTCGCGGGCGCGCCGCCGAGCCTGCGGGCGACGGCCGCGACGGAGAGGCGGGGCTCCTCCGGCTCGGCGGCGCCGGACGGTTCTGCCGCGCCGAGCAGTCCGGTGGCGAGCTCGGCGTCCGGCCGGTCGTCCGGTGCGCCGTCCGCGTCCGCTCCTCCCGACGTTCCCGACCGGTCTTCGGCGGTGGTGCCCGGATCCCCGTCCTGCCGGGCCGTCGGCTCCGTATCGCGACGGTGCCTGCCGCCCTCGCCGGCGGCTCGGTCCGCGCCCGCCTCCGCGATCTTGCGGTGGGCGCCGTTCCGATCTTCGCCGGTGCCTGCGGCGCCGCCGGCGAGCGCAGGGCCGTCCGGGTGGTCGGCAAGTCGTGGATCAACCGCCCGGGCGGCGCCGTGCTGCCCGGACAGGGGTTCCTCCCGCATGGTCACGCGGTCATGTTCCGGATCGTGGCGGCCGGTGGCAAGCGGGTGCACCCGGATGCCACCGGTCAGAGATCACCCGTCAGTGAACAGCTTTCGGCGCGAAAGGGGTTGAACAAGTATTGGCGCGGTTCTACCTT
Source organism: Saccharopolyspora sp. 6V (assembly GCF_020176785.1). Lineage (NCBI taxonomy): Bacteria > Bacillati > Actinomycetota > Actinomycetes > Pseudonocardiales > Pseudonocardiaceae > Saccharopolyspora > Saccharopolyspora sp. 6V. Next base: position 14,149 of record NZ_JAIUKB010000148.1, read on the forward strand.
GGATCATGCGAGGCCACGGCAGCCGCCGTGGCGGGGAGGGGATCCACCGGTGGGAGGTGGTTGTCGCAATGGCCGACACTCGACGTCTTCCAGGCCCGAACGCGGACATCTGGGACTGGCAGATCAAGGGTTCGTGTCGCGGGATGGACAGCGCGTACTTCTTCCATCCCGACGGCGAACGCGGCCCGGCACGGGCGCGGCGTGAGTCGAAGGCGAAAGAGGTGTGCCAGCACTGCCCGGTTCTGGACCAGTGCCGCCGGCACGCGCTGGCCGTGCAGGAGCCCTACGGGATCTGGGGTGGGCTTTCGGAGTCCGAGCGCGAAGTGATCATCAAGACCCGCAAGCGCCGGGTGGCCGCACTGGCCGGTTGAGACGCGACCGCCGCGCGAACGGCGGTGGCGGCGCCCGCACCGGGCGGGCCGAATCGGATGACTGCGAGGGGCGTCATCCGCTGCGGACCCCGGAGCGAGCGCGGAAACGAATCAGGGGCGACACCCGTGGGTGCCGCCCCTGACCCACGTCCTGCTCCGGCGGCAGGACCACCGGCCGGAGCCGTTCTCGGTACTCCTCGTCAGCGGTACCGCCGCTGAGCGCGACGACCTGGCCCGGTGACCGGGCCCCGCGGGCCCCGGCGGCCCCTCGCGAACCCGGCGCTTCCGCGTCGGTCCGCGGGAACCCGCCGGCCCACCGCCGGGCCGGAGTTCCTCGGGAGGTCAGTGGGAGTGGCCGTGGCCGTGGCCCGCGGCCTGCTCCGCTTCCTCCTCCGGCTTCTCCACCACGGCGCTCTCGGTGGTCAGCACCATGCGCGCGATGGAGGCCGCGTTGGCGACCGCGGAGCGGGTGACCTTCAGCGGGTCGACGATGCCCGGCTCGATCAGGTCGCCGAAGGTGAGGTCGGCGGCGTTGTAGCCGGCGCCCCAGTCGAGGTCGCGGACCTTGGAGACGACGACGGCGCCTTCCTGGCCCGCGTTGCTGGCGATCCAGAACAGCGGGGCTTCGAGCGCCTTGCGGACGAGCCGCACGCCGGTGGCCTCGTCACCGGTGAGGCCGAGGTCGCCCTCCAGCGCCTTGGACGCGTGGATGAGGCTGGAACCGCCGCCGGGGACGCTGCCCTCCTCGGCCGCCGCCTTGGACGCCGCGACGGCGTCCTCGATGCGGGACTTGCGCTCCTTGAGCTCGGTCTCGGTGGCCGCGCCGACCTTGATCACGGCGACGCCGCCGGCGAGCTTGGCGAGCCGCTCCTGCAGCTTCTCGCGGTCCCAGTCGGAGTCGCTGGCCTCGATCTCCTTGCGGATCTGCTCGACGCGGGCCTGCACGTCGTCCTTGCTGCCGTGGCCGTCGACGAGGATGGTGTCGTCCTTGGTGACGGTGACGCGGCGGGCGCTGCCCAGGACCTCGGGGCCGGCCTCGGAGAGCTTGAGCCCGACCTCGGGGGCGATGACCTGCGCACCGGTGACGGCGGCGAGGTCGTCCAGGAACGCCTTGCGGCGGTCGCCGAAGTAGGGGGCCTTGACCGCGACGACCCGGAAGGTCTTGCGGATCGCGTTGACGACCAGGGTCGACAGCGCCTCGCCCTCGACGTCCTCGGCGATGATCAGCAGCGGCTTGCCGTTCTGGGCGACCTTCTCCAGCAGCGGCAGCAGGTCCTGGATGTTCGAGATCTTGTCCCGGTGCAGCAGGATCTGGGTGTCCTCCAGGACCGCTTCCTGCCGCTCCGCGTCGGTGACGAAGTACGGGGAGACGAAGCCCTTGTCGAACTGGACGCCCTCGGTGACCTCCAGCTCGGTGGCCAGCGTCGAGGACTCCTCGATGCTGATGACGCCGTCCTCGCCGACCTTCTCCATCGCCTCGCCGACCAGCGCGCCGATGTTCTCGTCGCGGGAGGAGACGGTGGCGATCTGGGCGATGTTGTCGCGGCCCTTGACCGGGGTGGCCTTGGCCTTGAGCGCCTCGACGACCGCGTCGGTGGCGGCCTGGACCCCCTTGCCCAGCGAGGCAGGGTTGGCGCCGGCGGCCAGGTTGCGCAGGCCTTCCTTGACCAGGGCCTGGGCCAGCACGGTCGCGGTGGTGGTGCCGTCGCCCGCGACGTCGTTGGTCTTGGTGGCGACGTTCTTGGCGAGCTGGGCACCGAGGTTCTCGTACGGGTCGTCGAGCTCGATCTCGCGCGCGATGGTGACGCCGTCGTTGGTCACCTGCGGGCCGCCGAACTGCTTGTCCAGCACCACGTGCCTGCCGCGCGGCCCGAGGGTCACCTTCACGGCGTCGGCGAGCTGGTTGACACCGCGCTCCAGCGCGCGGCGCGCCTGCTCGTCGAAGCTGATCTGCTTAGCCATGTTTCAACAGCCCTTCAGCATGGGGTGTTCGGAGGCCGGTCGTGGTCGCCCCGGCGCGAACTCGGTTCGACCCGGCGCGCCGGAGCGGTCCGGACGGCTGCCCGGTGGACCGCCCCGGTGCGGCGTCGGGTCGGCGGAGTCGCCGCATGCGTGCGGGCGCGACGTCCGGCCTGGGATAGACCACCGCCCCGGGGTCCCGGAGGCGGGACCACCGGGGCGGTGGGGTGCGCATGGTGCGGGTCGTCAGTTGACGACGGCCAGCACGTCGCGGGCGGAGAGGATCAGGTACTCCTCGCCGTTGTACTTGACCTCGGTGCCGCCGTACTTGGAGTAGATGACGACGTCACCTTCCTGCACGTCGACGGGGACGCGGTTGCCCTTGTCGTCGACGCGACCCGGGCCGACGGCCAGGACCTTGCCCTCCTGGGGCTTCTCCTTGGCGGTGTCCGGGATCACGATGCCGGACGCAGTGGTCGTCTCGGCTTCGCTCGCCTGGACAACGATCTTGTCCTCAAGCGGCTTGATGCTCGCCACGGTGTGACCTCCACCTTCTGGGGCCTGCGTAAGCGTTGGCTGTGGTTTGGGTGACGGCTCCGTGGCTCCCCGTCGTCGCGGGTGCCGGGGCGCAGCGGCGCCGTGCTGATTGGCACTCTACCCACGCGAGTGCCAAGCCTCAACAACCGGGCACCCGATCCGTCGTCACTCGATGGCGCGGAACGCGGATCGGCGAGCGGTGACCGGCCGCGGACGTGCGCGGCGCGCGCCCCGGTAGCGCGGAACTGATCTCCGGTGATCGCCCGGTCGTGCCGGCGGCCGATCTTGCCGGTGCGGAACCGTCGAGGTGGGCCCGGGTCGAGCTGGGACGGGTGGGCCGGGCGGCGGCGCGGCGCGGTCGCCGCCGACCGGCCCCTGCTGCCGATCTTCGCAGGTAGATCGGCATGCGGGAAATGTCACCGGAACCCGAGGGCGGTTCACACCATCGAGGCGCTGTGGCTTAGGTTCTGCCGCATGGCTCCGACGAAGCCCACGAACCGTCCGTGGGAACGCCGCCCTCGCCCCTCTCGCCCACCCGGCCCGTCCGGGCCTCCCGGCCGGTCCGGCTGGCGCCCGCGCTGATCGCTCCTCCCGCTTCGCGGAAGGCCCTGCGGCGCGGTCGCGGTGATCAACAACCCGTCTTCGCCAGAAGTTAACCGGATGCCCACCGGGCGCGGATACCTTTCCACCCGTTCGAGTGAAGCCGAAAGCGGGCGCACGCCTGCTTCGACGTGCACCGAGCACGTCGGCCGCGGCGACCACCGAGGTCTCTGGGAGGACCGCCCGAATGCCCGACCCCACCACATCCCGATCCGTGTCCCGGCGCGCCGTGCTGCTCGGCGGCGCGGCCGCGCTGGGCGGCACCGCGCTCGCGGGAACCGCCCTCGCCGGACCGCTACCGCTGCGCGGCGCGGGCACCGGACGCCCGCTCCGCGACCCGTTCACCCTCGGCGTCGCCTCCGGCGACCCCGTTCCGGACGGCGTCGTGCTCTGGACCAGGCTCGCCCCCGACCCGACCGCCGACGACGGCCGCGGCGGCATGCCCGACAAGGTCGTCGACGTGCAGTGGGAGGTCGCCGAGAACGAGCGGTTCAGCCGCGTCGTGCGGCGCGGCCAGGCCCAGGCCGCACCGGAGCTCGGCCACAGCGTGCACGTCGAGCTCGAAGGACTGCGGCCCGGCGCCGAGTACCACTACCGGTTCCGCGCCGAAGGCGCCGTGTCCCGTGCCGGCCGCACCCGCACCGCCCCCGCGCCCGGCTCGCTCGACCCGCTGACCATGTGCTTCGCGTCCTGCGCGCACTTCGGCCAGGGCCACTTCACCGCCTACCGGCGGATGGCCGAGGACCAGCCCGGGCTGATCCTGCACCTCGGCGACTACCAGTACGAGTACGCCGCCGAGGACGACGACGTGCGACGGGTGCTCGGGCCGGAGACCCGAACGCTGGCGAACTACCGGCAGCGGCACGCCCAGTACAAGACCGACGCCGACCTGCAGCTCGCGCACGCCACCGCGCCGTGGATCGTCGTGTGGGACGACCACGAGACCGAGAACAACTGGGCCGGGGACGTGCCGGAGACGCCCGACGAGCACTTCCTCGACCGGCGCGCCGCCGCGTTCCAGGCGTACTACGAGAACATGCCGCTGCGCTCCTCGGCCAAGCCCGTCGGCGCCGACATGCGGCTGTACCGCCGGTTGGGCTGGGGCGGGCTGGCCACGTTCCACATGCTCGACACCCGCCAGTACCGCGACGACCAGCCCTGCGACGACGCCGGGAACGTGGACTGCGCGGAGCGGCTGGAACCGGACCGCACGATCACCGGCGCCGAGCAGGAGCGCTGGCTGCTGGACGGGCTCACCACCTCGCAGGCGCGCTGGGACGTGCTGGGGCAGCAGGTGTTCTTCTCCCGGCTGGACAACGACGTGGACGAGGGCGTCGCGTTCAGCACCGACTCGTGGGCGGGGTACGTGGCGAACCGGGACCGGATCGCCACGGGGCTCGCGCAGGCGCTCAACGCGGTGGTGCTGACCGGCGACGTGCACCGGCACTGGGCCGCGGAGGTGCAGGCCGCGCACGAGGACCCGGACTCGGCGGTCGTCGGCACCGAGCTGGTCACCACCTCGATCACCAGCGGCGGCGACGGGGACGACGACCCGAAGTCGGCGGTGCTGGCGGAGAACCCGCACATCAAGTTCCACCGGAACCGCCGCGGCTACGTGCGCACCCGGTTCGGCGCGGACGAGCTGCGGGCGGACTTCCGGACGGTGCCGCACGTGACGGAACCGGGCGGTGCGGCGAGCACCGCGCGGAGCTTCACCGTCGCCGACGGCGAACCGAGGCTGCACGAGGCCTGATCCGCCGTGGGTGCCGTCCGGCTCGGTCCGGGCGGCACCCGTTCGGCCGCTGTCGGCGACCGGGCCGCGGCACGGCACACTTGCCCCGTGCGCAGGCGATGGTGTGGTGCGGCGGGTGCCGCGGTGGTGCTGGCCGCGCTGCCGTCGTGGTGGGTGCTGGCGCGCAGCCGCGGCCGGGTGCGGACGGTGGCCGACGTGCCCGCCGCCGAGGTCGCGCTGGTGCTGGGCGCCGGGGTGCGCCGCGACGGGCTGCCGAGCCGGATCCTGCAGGGCAGGCTCGCCGTCGCGGTGGAGCTGCACCGGGCGGGCCGGGTGCGGTGGATCCTGGTCAGCGGCAGCCCGCACTCCCGCGGGTACAGCGAACCGGTCGTGATGCGGGACTTCCTGCTGCGCCACGGGATTCCGGAGCGGGCGGTGGTGATGGACGAGTCCGGTGTGGACACCTGGGCGTCCTGCCGCGGCGCGGTCGCGGACTTCGGGCTGCACGCGGTGACCGTGGTGACCTCGAAGTTCCACCTGCGCCGGTCGATCGCGCTGTGCCGCCGGGCCGGGATGGACGCGTACGGGGTGGGGCACGACGCGGCGGCGGACGGGTTGCGCCGGGTGTCGGCGCGGGGTGCGCGGCGCGAGTTCCTGGCCGTGGCGAAGGCGTTCTGGTTCAGCCGGTGATGCGGCGCGGGCGGCGCGCCGGGTTCGCTGCTCCCGTGGTTCGCCCTGTCGGGGTTCGCCCTCACGTGGCCCACCCTGGTTCGCGGTCACGTGGCCAGCCTTGGTTCCCCCTCACGTGGCCTGCCCCGGTGTCGCGCTCCCGCCGCCTTCCCCGCCCTGGTTCGCCCGCCGAGGGGCACGCCGTCCGGACCGTGCGATCAACTGAGTCGATGATCAGTTCTCCTCTGCGATCGCGATCAGCACTTCCGCTTCCGCACTGACCGTTCCGCTTCCCAGCTCAGCTCTCCCCGGACGGAGCATTGCGAATTTCGCAACGCTCTTGCTAGCGTCACCGCGGCCCGCGCCGGGCCGACCGCGACAGGGAGGGCGCATGAACGAGGAAGTGATCATCACCGCCGCGTTGACGGGAGCGGGCGACACCGTCGGCCGCAGCGAACACGTACCGGTGACCCCCGAGCAGATCGCCGAGTCCGCCGTGCAGGCCGCCGACGCGGGCGCCGCCGTGGTCCACATCCACGTGCGCGACGTCGAGACCGGCCAGGGCTCCCGCGAGGTCCCGCTCTACCGCGAGGTCGTGCGCCGCATCCGCGAGTCCGGTGTGGACGTCGTCATCAACCTGACCGCCGGGATGGGCGGCGACCTGGTGATCGATCCGGACGACCCGCTCAAGCCCGTCGACGGCACCGACCTGGTCAACGGCCTGGACCGGCTGCCGCACGTCGAGGAGCTGCTGCCGGACATCTGCACCATGGACTGCGGCTCGCTGAACTTCGGCGAGGGCAGCCAGCTCTACATCAGCACGCCCGACATGCTGCGGGCCGGCGCGAAGCGCATCCAGGAGCTCGGCGTGAAGCCCGAGCTGGAGATCTTCGACACCGGGCAGCTGTGGTTCGCCACCAAGCTCATCGACGAAGGCCTCATCGACCCGCCGCCGCTGTTCCAGCTGTGCACCGGCATCCCGTACGGCGCCCCCGCCGACCCGGGCGTGTTGCAGGCGATGGTGAACATGCTGCCGGAGGGCGCCAACTGGGCGAGCTTCGCGATCGGCCGCAACCAGCTGCCATGGGTGGCGCAATCCGCGCTGCTCGGCGGCCAGGTCCGCGTCGGGCTGGAAGACAACCTCTACCTGAGCAAGGGCGTGAAGGCCACCAACGCGCAGCTCGTCGAGCGCGCCGTGACGATCATCGAGGGCATGGGCGCGCGGATCGCCACCCCCGACCAGGCGCGCGCGAAGCTCGGCCTGAAGCGGCGGACCTCCTGATGGCAGCCCCGGTGGCACCGGAAGCGGTGCGCGAGGTCGCCTGCATCGGCGCGGGCGTGATCGGCGGTGGCTGGGCGGCGCACTTCCTGGCGCGCGGTTACCGGGTGACGGCGTGGGACCCGGCGCCGGACGCGGCGGAGAAGCTGCGGCGGCTGGTGGACGCGGCATGGCCCGCGCTGACCGAACTGGGCCTGGCACCGGGCGCGTCCCGGGACGCGCTCACCGTCACCGCCACCCTGGAGGAAGCGGTCGCCGGCGCCGAGTTCGTGCAGGAGAGCGCCCCAGAGGACCTGGAGCTCAAGCAGGACCTGCTGGCCCGCATCGACGCGGCCACCCCGCCCGGCGTCGTGGTGTCCTCGTCCACCTCCGGCTACGGCATGACCGAGATGCAGCAGCGCTGCGCCACCCCGGAACGGCTCGTGGTCGGACACCCGTTCAACCCGCCGTACCTCATCCCGCTGGTGGAGGTCGTCGGCGGCGAGCGCACCGACCCGGAGGCGGTCACCTGGGCGTCCCGGTTCTTCGAGGTCGCCGGGAAATCGGTGATCACCATGGACCGCGAGGTGCCCGGGTTCATCGCGAACCGGCTGCAGGAGGCGCTGTGGCGGGAGGCGCTGCACATGGTCGCCGAGGGCGAGGCGACCGTGGAGCAGATCGACGCCTCCATCACCGAAGGCCCCGGGCTGCGGTGGCCGTTCCTCGGGCCCTGCCTGACCTTCCACCTCGCGGGTGGCGAAGGCGGCATGGCGCACATGCTCGACCACTTCGGGCCGTCGCTGAAGTCGCCGTGGACGCGGCTGGAAGCACCGGAGCTCACCACCGAGCTGCGGGACCGGATGGTGCAGGGCTGCGAGGAGACCGCCGACGGGCGCAGCATCGCCGAGCTGGTCGCCGACCGGGACCGCGCGGTCATCGCCGTGCTGCGCGCGGTGCGGGCCGTCCGGGGCGGTGGCGCGTGAGCGAGTTCCGGCAGCGGGTGCGGCCCGAGTGGATCGACTACAACGGGCACCTCAGCGAGGCCTACTACGTGCTGGTGTTCGGCTTCGCCACCGACGCGGTGATGGACGGGCTCGGCCTGGACGCCGCGTACCGGGAGACCGGCCGCTCGCTCTACACCGTGGAGGCGCACGTCCGCTACCTGCGCGAAGTCGGGCCCGACGCGGAGCTCGTGGTGACCTCGCGGATCGTCGGCGGCGGGCCGAAGAAGCTGGTGCTGTGCCACGAGATGGTGGTGGACGGGACGGTGGTGGCCACCGAGGAGCTGCTGGCGCTGCACGTCGATTCGGCGGCGGGCCGTTCGGTCCCGTTCCCGGACGAGATCGCGGCGCGCATCGCCGAGCGCACCGAGCGGGCGCCGGACTACGCGGGTCGCGCCATCGGCTGAGCGGGGAATCAACGGACCGTTCGTCCCATCCCGTTGGACCAACGGTCCGTTCACCCCGCCCGGTCCCGAGTCAACGGACCGTTCGTCCCATCCCGTTGGACCAACGGTCCGTTCACCCTGCCCGCCCCGGGTGCACGGACCGCCCGGTTGGACGAACGGTCCGTTCACCCCGAGCGGAGTGCGCGGGGTTCGTCGTGGCCGGGGTGCCGCCCGGCACCCGGGACACGTCGGTGACCTGGGGTGACGTAGCCTTTTCGGCTGTGCTCGTCATCGCGCTGGACACTTCGACGCCCGCGGTCACCGCAGGGCTGGTCGCCTTGGACGGCGGCGGGCCCCGCCCCCTCGCACAACGCGTGACGGTGAACGCCCGGGCGCACGGCGAACTGCTCACCCCGCACCTGATGGCGGCGGTCTCCGAGGCCGGTCACCGGCTGGCGGACGCGGACGCGATCGTCGTCGGCTCCGGGCCCGGTCCGTTCACCGGGCTGCGGGCGGGCATGGTGACGGCCGCCGCGCTCGGGCAGGCCCTGGACGTCCCGGTGCACCCGGTGTGCAGCCTGGACGCGATCGCCGCCGCGGTTCCGGAGACGGCCGCCGCGCAGGGCGTGGGCGCCGCCGGCGGCGAGCCGGGTGCCGCCGTGTCCGGCGCCGCCGCGGGCGGGATGCGGCTGCTGGTCGCCACGGACGCGCGCCGCAAGGAGGTGTACTGGGCGGCCTACGGCCCGGACCGGGAGCGCCTCACCGGCCCGCACGTGCACCGCCCGGCCGACGTGCCCGCGGAGATCGCCGAGCTGGACCTGGACTTCGCCGCGGGCGAGATGGCCTCGGCGCACGGCGACGTGTTCGGGCTGCCGGTCCTCGACACCGAGTACCCCACCCCCACCGGCCTGGTGGCGGCCGCGCGGCACGACCTGCACAGCGGGGAGGAACCGCTGCCGCTGGTGCCGATGTACCTGCGCCGTCCGGACGCCACCGCGCCCGGCCCGCGCAAGCAGGTCAGCCCGGAGGCGGCGTCATGAGCACCCCGTTCATCGCGAAGCTGCGGCGGAACGACCTGAAGCGCTGCGCCGAGCTGGAGCAGGTGCTGTTCCCCGGCGACGACCCGTGGTCGCTGGAGTCGTTCGCCGCCGAGCTGGACCGCGGCCACCACTACCTGGGCGCCTACGACGAGGCGGAGCAGCTGATCGGCTACGCCGGGCTGTCGCTGGCCGGACGGCCACCGGAGGTGGACGCGGAGGTGCACACCATCGGCGTCGATCCCGCGCACCAGGGCCGCGGGGTGGGACGGGCGCTGCTGCTGCGGCTGCTGGCCCGCGCCGACGAGCACCGCGCCACCACGTTCCTCGAAGTGCGCACCGACAACGACCCGGCGATCGAGCTGTACCGGAAGAACGGGTTCGAGATCGTCGGCCTGCGCAAGCGCTACTACCAGCCCTCGGGCGCGGACGCGCACACGATGCGCAGGCCCGCGGCCGACCCCACTGCGGAGGGAGGTGGTGCGTCATGACCACCACCGACCGGATCGTGCTCGGCATCGAGAGCTCCTGCGACGAGACCGGGGTCGGGCTGGTGCGGCTCGGCGCGGACGGCTCGGTGGAGCTGCTCGCGGACGCCGTGGCCTCCAGCGTCGACGAGCACGCCCGCTTCGGCGGCGTCGTGCCGGAGATCGCCAGCCGGGCGCACCTGACCGCGATGGCGCCCACGATGCGCCGCGCGCTGGACGAATCCGGGCTCGAACTGTCCGATGTGGACGACATCGCGGTGACGGCGGGACCCGGCCTGGCCGGTGCGCTGATGGTGGGCGTCGCCGCCGCCAAGGCGTACTCGGTGGCGCTGGACGTCCCGCTGTACGGGGTGAACCACCTCGGCGGGCACGTCGCCGTGGACACCCTGCAGCACGGTCCGCTGCCGCCGCGCTGCCTGGCGCTGCTGGTCTCCGGCGGGCACAGCCAGCTCCTGCTGGTGGAGGGCATCGCGGAGCGGATCACCCAGGTCGGCTCCACCATCGACGACGCCGCCGGGGAGGCCTACGACAAGGTCGCCCGCATCCTCGACCTGCCGTACCCGGGCGGGCCGCCGATCGACGGGCTGGCCGAGCAGGGGAATTCGAAGGCGATCGCGTTCCCGCGCGGGCTGACCGGTCCGCGGGACGCGCGGCACGACTTCTCGTTCTCCGGGCTGAAGACCGCGGTGGCCCGCTGGGTCGAGGGCGAGCAGCGGGCGGGCCGGGAGATCCCGGTCGCCGACGTGTGCGCCTCGTTCCAGGAAGCCGTGGCGGACGTGCTCACGTTCAAGGCGGTGCGCGCGGCGCAGGACCTCGGGGTGGGCACGCTGGTGATCTCCGGTGGCGTGGCGGCGAATTCGCGGCTGTCCGCGCTGGCCGCGGAGCGGTGCGCGGCGGCGGGGATCGAGCTGCGGGTGCCGCGGCCCCGGCTGTGCACCGACAACGGCGCGATGATCGCCGCGCTCGGCGCGCACGTGGTGGCCGCGGGCGCGAAGCCGTCCCCGCTGGACCTCTCCGCCACGCCCGGCCTGCCGGTGGAGACGATCGTCCTGAGCTGACCGGCCCGCAGGGTCGGACCGGGCAGCCGGTCGAGCTGGCCAACCGGTCGAACCCGGACAGCCGGTCGAGCCCGGCGGCCGGTCAGCCGGACCGCTCCCGCAGCGAGTAGATCATGCCCTTGAGCAGCCGGAACGCCTCAGCCTGCTCCGCTTCGGTCAGCTCGCCGAGCATCCGGCGCTCGACGTCCCGGACGGCCGCGCTGGCCTGCTCCAGGCTGCGCCGGCCGCTGGGCGTGAGCCGTGCGGGCAGCGCCTTGCCGACCGGCGCCTCGGCGGGCCTGGTCACGTAGCCGTCGCGCTCCAGGTTCCGCAGCAGCACGTTCATCGACTGCCGCGTCACGAACGCGCCCCGCGCGAGCTCGGAGTTGGACAGGCCCGGCCGTTGCGCCAGCAGCTCCAGGCAGGAGTAGTGCGTGACGGTCATCCCGAGCGGCCGCAGCACCTCCTCCATGGCGGCGCGGAGCGTGCTCGACACCTCCTTGAGCAGGTAGCCCAGGGACGTCTCCAGCTCAACACCGGAACCACTCATGTCAGCATTCTGACATGAGTGGCTGCTTCTGTTGCCCAGCACTGGGGTGGCGGAACCTCAGCGGTTCCCTCGCTGCGGGATCTTTTTCCCAAGTGGCTCCGCCACGAGGGAAAAAGCTGTCCTCGCGAGGGAACCGCTGAGAACCCGCTGGTGGTCACCTTGCTCTGGTGGTCGGCGGCTCAGCGGCTTCGCCGCTGACGGGAAACGGACACGACTGCGGGGCACGGGTGGAAATCAGCGGACCGGTAGCTCAGAAATCGCGGCCACACCAGGAACGCGGGCGGCGAGGGAACCGCTGAGGTTCCGCTACCCGAGCCCTGCGCAAACCGAGTTCGAAGACGGAGAGACCTCCTCCACCGGGATCCACAGCTCGGCTTCGCCGCGGGTGCCGTCCTCGGACACCTCGGTGCGGAGGAGTTCCGGGCCGGGCCTGCTGCGGTAGGGGTTCGACGGGAACCACTCGGTGTAGACGTCGCGCCACAGGTACTGGATCGCGTGCGGGAACTCGCCGGAGACCTCGAACACCGCCCAGGCCCCGGCGAGGACGGCCAGCGAGTCCAGGTCGTCCGGACCGGGATCCCGGGTCACCGCCCCGTGGTAGTAGTCGAGCGTGGTTCCCTCGGCACGGCTGTCGTCCAGGTCGTCGGTGGCGGCGATGATGCCCGCCGGTTCCTGGTCGGACAGGGCGGCGATGCGCCGCAGCTCGTCCGGGCCGATGCCGCGGACGTGCTCGACGATCGCCGGGTTGGGGCCTTCGTGCACGAGCGGTACCCGGGCCCTCCGGCCGACGACGTGGAACGCCTCGCGGCGCACGATGCGGTAGCGCATCTCGCTGCTCCCTTCGACGGTGAGCCGGAAGGAGATCCGTTGCTGGGACCGCAGCGCGGCGCCGTCGCGGCGGGCTTCGCCGGGGCCGACGCCGTGCACCGCGCGGAACGCCCGCGCGAACGCCTCCGCCGAGCCGTAGCCGTACCGGACGGCGATGTCCAGCAGCGTCCGCCGCCCGGCGAGCACTTCCGCCCCGGCGAGGGTGAGCCGCCTGCGCCGCAGGTACTCCGAGAACGGCATGCCCGCCAGCGCGGAGAACATCCGCCGGAAGTGGTACTCGGAGGTGGCCGTGATCCGCGCGAGCTCGCCCACGTCGACGGTGTCGCCGAGGTGCTCCTCCGCGTGGTCCAGGGCCGCGTTCAGCCGATCCAGCACCGGGTCCTCCTTCCTCCTGGTGCGCACCACGCTAGGTCGGCGGTGCCGCGGCGCACCCGACTTCCGGTGCCCGCTCCGATCGGTCGGCGGAAAGCCAGGCCGGTCGGGCGGAAAGCCCGGCCGGGCAGCGGCAATCCCTGCCGCTCGGCGGAAACGGCCGCTCAGCGGAAGGCCGCCGCCAGCGCGGTGTCGGCGTCGGGACCGGACGCGGCGGCGAGCTCGGCGGCGGTGTCCGCCGGGACCCCGCAGTCGAGCAGCACGGCCCGCGCGTACTCCGGCGGCACCGCGGCGGACCAGCGGCGCACCAGATCGGCGTGCCCGTCGGCGGTGGCGGTGCCGTGCAGCCGCAGCCGCGCCATGCCGCCGTCCGGGTGCACGTCGAGCCGCACGTGGGTGAACTCGGCGCCGGAGTGCAGCCGGAACCGGTGCCGGGTGTCGGGTTGCAACCGGGTGCGCGGCAGGATCTCCCGCCACGCCGCGGGATCCGCCGGATCGGCCACCCGTCCGTCCACACCGGACAGAGTCGCCCAGCCGGGCGCGTTGCCGACGAAGTGGCTGGTGTCGAGCTCGGCGGCGGTGAGCACGCCGGCGGCGGCGAGCCCCACCTCCACCCAGTCGTTGCCGTCGTCGCGGCGCCGCGCGGTCTCCCAGCCCTCGCCCATCACGGCGGCCCGGCCGGGCGCGAGCAGGTTCGACGGCGAGCTGTAGAACATGTTGCTGCACCCGGTGACGTGCCCGCCGTGCTCCAGCGCGGCCAGGTCGAACTCGCCGCGCGCCCACCGCGGGTCGGCGACGGGTTCGCCGCGGGCGCGCAACCGGGCGATGCCGCCGTCCGGGTGCATGCACAGCTTCAGGTGGGTGCAGCGCAGCGCGGTGTCCACGTCGAAGGAGTTCTCGGTGTCGCCGCGGACCGGCGAGGCGGGCAGCAGCTCCACCCAGTCGGCGTCGAGGAGTTCCGCCGGGCTCGGGTAACCGTCCACGGCCGCGCCCTGCACGGACACCTCGGGCGGGTAGTTGCCCGTGAAGAACGCGGTGTCCACCACGAGCCGCCGCACGATCCCGGGCAGCCCGAGGCGGATCAGCGCGAAGTCGTGGCCCGGTTCGCGACGCCGCCGGGTCTCCCACCCGTCGTAGACCTGTCCTTTGTGGCCGAACGTGTAGGGCTGGTAGGCGGGCGCGGCGGGTTTGATCAGGTTCTCGCGTTCGGCGAACAGCTCGTCGTTGGCGTGCACGACGGCGCCGCCGACGGCGCGCGAGGCGAGTTCGGGCAGCGCGGACCGGTCGTTCATGCTTCTCCCCTGCTCAGCAACGTTCCTCGTGGTGGGCCTGCGACGTCGACGGGTTCGCCGCGCAGCCAGGTGCGCCGGACGCGTCCGGCGAGCGCGCGGCCCTGGTAGGCGGTGACGGGGTTGCGGTGGTGCAGTCCGGCGGCGTCGACGACGAAGGCGTCGTCGGGGGCGAACGCGCACAGGTCGGCGTCGGCGCCCGGTTCGACGGCGCCCTTGCGGTGCAAACCGGCGATCTCCGCGGTGCGCCCGGCCATCCAGCGCACCACGTCCGCCAGCCCGTGCCCGCGCAGCCGGGCCTGCGTCCACACCGCGGCCAACCCCAGCTGCAGGCTGGACACGCCGCCCCAGGCGACGCCGAAGTCGCCGGTGTCGAGCCGCTTCAGCTCCGGCGTGCAGGGCGAGTGGTCGCTGACGACGCAGTCGATGGTGCCGTCGGCGAGCCCCTGCCAGAGCCGTTCGCGGTTGGCCGCTTCGCGGATCGGCGGGCAGCACTTGAACTGGGTGGCGCCGTCCGGGATCTCCTCGGCGGTGAAGCAGAGGTAGTGCGGGCAGGTCTCCACGGTCACCCGCACCCCGTCCGCCTTCGCGGCGGCGATCATCGGCAGCGCGTCCGAGGAGGACAGGTGCAGCACGTGCACCCGCCCACCGGTGCGCCGCGCCAGGTCGAGGACCTGGGCGATGGCCACGTCCTCCGCGCCGCGCGGGCGGGAGGCGAGGAAGTCGCGGTAGTGCTCGCCGTGCGGGCTGGGTGCGGCGTCGATCGCTGCCGAGTTCTCGGCGTGCACGATCAGCAGCGCGTCCCGGGTGGTGAGCTCGGCCAGCGCCGCTTCCAGCCCGGCGGCGTCCAGCGGCGGGAACTCGTCGACGCCGGAGTGCAGCAGGAAGCTCTTGAACCCGAACACCCCGGCGTCGTGCAGCGGCCCGAGGTGCTCCCGGTTGCCGGGGATCGCACCGCCCCAGAAACCGACGTCCACGTGCACCCTGCCGCGCGCGGATTCCCGCTTCACCGCGAGGGATTCGGGGTCGACGGTCGGCGGGAGGCTGTTCAGCGGCATGTCCAGCAGCGTGGTGATGCCGCCCGCGGCGGCGGCGCGGGTGGCGGTCGGGAAGCCCTCCCACTCGGCGCGGCCGGGGTCGTTGACGTGCACGTGGGTGTCGACGAGGCCGGGCAGCAGCACCTCGTCGTCGGCGAGCTCCACGGTGCGCGCGGCGGGCGGCGGCGCGTCGTGCGGTGCGACGGCGGCGATGCGTCCGTCGCGAACGGCGACGCTGCCCGCGGTCTCGCCGCGCCGGGCGGGGGGGCGCCGCGCGCGGGGGCCCCCCGCGTTGCGGGGGTGTGGTTTTAACCACAGACGCGGGCGCCGCGA
>NZ_JAIUKB010000149.1:0-28812 GCF_020176785.1 Saccharopolyspora sp. 6V
CGTGTTCTGCTGACGACCCAGCTCCGCCCCCACAGCAGCGGCCACCTCCGGATCCACCACCGCAAGCCGGTCGTTGAACGCAGCTGCACTTCCGGACGAGTTCATGGGACTCCTTCGACACCGGGAATCTGCACGGGAGCACTGGGGAGACGGCGGGTGAACGACCGGCCGGACGACTACCATCCAACTGAAATATCAGAAGGCTTCTGAGCGTAAGCAGCGGAATTCTCCGGGTCAAGGGTCCGAAGTCACCGAGGCGCGCGCCGCCGCACCCCGCCGCCGCCACCACGGCGCGACGCGCCCGGGCGGCGGCGCGCCGGGCCGTTCAGCCGTCCGCGTGCACCGCGGAGAAGAGGGCCGAATCGGCCCTTGACCGCTGCTCCCACCAGTGCTTACTCTGCCGTTCACTTGATATATCAGTCTTGCGCCCAGCTGTTCCGGTCGGTCCAGGAACACATCCGGAATCCGGCGTTCGGCTCGGTCAGGTCACCGCAGGCGGCGGCCCGTTCCGACACGTCCCCCCGTGCTCCGCGGAAGTCCGCATCGGACGACCACCGAACCCCACCACTCCCCCTTCTCCAGCCCGAGCTCCTGCCCCGTGGCACCAGTCCGCACCTGCCGTCCTCGCAGCGGTCGCCGCAGGCCGCCCGTTAGGAGACCAGCATGAGCACCCCACGCGTCGTCATCATCGGAGCCGGGATCGTCGGCACCAACCTCGCCGACGAGCTCACCGAACGCGGCTGGGACCGCGTCACCGTCCTCGACCAGGGACCGCTGCCGCTCACCGGCGGTTCCACCTCGCACGCCCCGGGACTCGTCTTCCAGACCACCGGGTCGAAGACGATGACCGAGTTCGCCACCTACACCAGGGACAAGCTCGCCGCGCTGGACGTCGACGGCGGGTGGTGCTTCAACCAGGTCGGCGGCCTGGAGATCGCCACCACGCCGGAACGGCTCGCCGACCTGCACCGCAAGCAGGGCTGGGCGACCTCCTGGGGGGTGCCCGGCACCGTCCTCGGGCCGGAGGAATGCGCGAAGCTGCACCCGCTGCTGGACCGGGACCGCGTCCTCGGCGGGTTGCACACCCCCACCGACGGGCTCGCCAAGGCCTCCCGCGCCGTCATCGCCCTCGCCCGCCGCGCCGAAGCCCGCGGCGCCCGCTTCCAGGGCTCCACCCGCGTTCTCGGCATCAACACCAGCGGCGGCAAGGTCACCGGCGTCGAGACCGACCAGGGCGAGGTGCCCGCCGACCTCGTGGTGTCCTGCGCCGGGTTCTGGGGCCAGGCCATCGGCGACATGGTCGGCATGCGGGTGCCGCTGCTGCCGCTGGCGCACCAGTACGCGCAGACCGACCAGCTGCCCGAACTCGCCGGGCGCAACGACCCGCGGATCGAGGCGCGGCTGCCGATCCTGCGCCACCAGGACCACGACCTGTACTACCGCGAGCACGACGACCGGCTCGGCATCGGCACCTACGCGCACCGCCCCATCCCGGTCGGGCTGCACGAGCTGCCGCAGGACGAGGACGCGCCCAGCGAAGCGGCGATGCCGTCGATGCTGGCGTTCACCGAGGAGGACTTCGCCGCGTCCTGGGAGCACAGCAAGCGGCTGCTGCCCGCGCTGCGCACCGCGAAGGTCGAGACCGGGTTCAACGGCGTCTTCTCCTTCACCCCCGACGGCGGGCCGCTGGTCGGCGAATCCCCGGACGTGGCCGGGTTCTGGATCGCCGAGGCGGTGTGGGTGACGCACTCCTCCGGCGTGGCCCGCGCCGTCGCGCAGCTGCTGGTGGACGGGCGCAGCGAGATCGAGCTGCACGGCTGCGACGTGCACCGCTTCGACGAGATCGAGGTGACCCCGCAGCACGCGGACGAGACCTCGCAGCGCAACTTCGTGGAGATCTACGACGTCAAGCACCCGCTGCAGCCGAAGTTCTCCCCGCGGGACCTGCGGGTCAGCCCGTTCCACGCGCGGCAGCGCGAACTCGGCGCGTTCTTCCTGGAAGCCCACGGCTGGGAACGCCCGCACTGGTACGAGGCGAACGCGCCGCTGGTCAAGGAACTGCCGATGGAGTGGCAGCCGCCGTCGCGGGACGCCTGGTCGGCGATGTACCACTCCCCCGTCGCCGCGGTCGAAGCGTGGAAGACCCGCACCGCCGTCGCCCTCTACGACATGACCCCGCTGAAGCGGCTGGAGATCTCCGGCCCCGGCTCGCTGGAATTCCTGGACCGGCTCACCACCGGGAAGATGGACAAGTCCGTCGGCTCGGTCACCTACACGCTGCTGCTGGACCGCGCCGGCGGCGTGCGCAGCGACCTCACCGTCGCGCGGCTCGGCGAACGGCTGTTCCAGGTCGGCGCGAACGGGAATCTGGACCTGGACCACCTGCGGCGGAACCTGCCCGACGACCACGGCGTGCAGGTCCGGGACATCACCGGCGGCACCTGCTGCGTCGGGGTGTGGGGGCCGCTGGCCCGGGACCTGGTGCAACCGCTGAGCCGGGACGACTTCTCCCACGATGGCTTGAAGTTCTTCCGCTGCAAGCGGGCGCACATCGCGGGCATCCCGGTCACGGCGATGCGGGTGTCCTACGTCGGCGAGCTCGGCTGGGAGATCTACACCAGCGCCGAGTACGGGCAGCGGCTGTGGGACGTGCTGTTCGAGGCGGGCCGCGAGCTCGGCGTGGTTCCCGCGGGGCGCGCCGCGTTCAACAGCCTGCGGCTGGAGAAGGGCTACCGGGCCTGGGGCGCGGACATGACCACCGAGCACGACCCGTTCGAAGCGGGCGTCGGGTTCGCGGTCCGCCGGAACAAGGGCGACTTCGTCGGCAAGGACGCGTTGGAAGGCCGCGACCAGAATTCGGTGTCGCGGCGGCTGTCCTGCCTGACGATCGACGACGGGCGCAGCGTGGTGCTCGGCTCGGAGCCGGTGTTCGTCGACTCGGCGCCCGCCGGGTACGTCACCTCCGCGGCGTTCTCGCACACCCTCGGCTTCCCCATCGCCTACGCGTGGCTGCCCGCGTCGGCGGAACCCGGGACCTCGGTGGAGATCAAGTACTTCGACCGGATGGTGCGGGCCACCGTCGCCGCCGAACCGCTCGTCGACCCGGAGATGCACCGCATCCGCCGGTGACCCCGGACCTCTCGCGAGGTGAGCGGCCCGCGCGACCGAGCGGATGGGCTGCCGGACCGTTCACCTGGAACGGGTTTCCCGCACTACGACGAAGGATGCTGATGCGCACGGATTCGATCGACACCTTCCTGCAGGGCCTCGCCTCCCGCGATCCCGCACCGGGCGGCGGCGCCACCGCCGCGCTGCACGCCGCGCAGGGCGCCGCCCTGGTCGCCATGGTGGCGCGGTTCAGCGACGGTGCGAAGTACGCCGAGCACGCAGCGGAGATCGGCGCGGTGCTGGCGGAGGCCGACGAGCTGCGCGGGCTGGCGCTGGACCTGGTGGAGCGGGACGCCACCGCGTTCGGCGCGGTCGGCGCCGCCTACGGCCTGCCGAAGGACACCGCGGAGGCGAAGTCCGCCCGGTCCCGGGCGATCGCGGCGGCGCTGGCCGAGGCGAGCCGGGTGCCCGTCCAGGTCATCGCGGTCGCCGACCGGGTCGTGGGCCTGGCCGAGCGGTTGCGGCCCGTCGGCAACCGCAACGTGATCACCGACATCGCGGCGGCCGCGGACGCGGCGCGCGCGGCGGCCTCCACCTCGCGGGTGAACGCGGAGGTGAACCTGCCCGGCGTCGCCGACCCGCCCCCCCGGGACGCGCTCGCGGCGGCGATCGCCGAGGCCGCCGACGTCCTCCACCGAGCCGATGAGACCACCACCGCGGTACGGGAGCAGATCCAGCGATGACCACTTCACCCGCAGTGCCCGACACCGGCTCGCCGGCGGCCGGCCGGTCCGGAACCGCCGTGCCCGCAACCGATCCGACCACGACCGGCGCGACCCCACCGGTGGAGACCGCGGTGCTGGACGGCACCGGCCCGGCCCGCGCCATCCGGGCCGAGGTCGCCGCCGCCGCGGCCGAGCTCGCCGCCGCGGGCGTGCCCGCCCGGCTGGCCGTCGTGGTGGCCACCGACGACGAGTCGAGCGCCTGGTACGTGCGCTCGATCGCGAAGGCGGCCGCGAAGTCCGGCGTGGAGTGCGAGGTCGTGGACCTCGGCGCCGACGCCTCCGCGGACCGCATCCGCGAGGAGCTCGCGGCGCTGAGCCGCGAACCGGAGGTGCACGGCATCATCCTGCAGACCCCGCTGCCGCCGGGCGCCGACTTCGAGGAACTGGCCTCCTCGATCGCACCGGACAAGGACGTGGACGGGGCGAACCCGCTGTCGGCGGGCCGGCTCGCCGCCGGACTGCCCGCGTTCCCGCCCGCGACGGCCGCCGCGGTACTCGCGGTGCTGGACCACCACGGCGTGCCGCTCGCGGGGCGCGACTGCGCGGTGGTGAGCCGCTCCACCGTGGTCGGGAAACCGGTGGCGCAGCTGCTGCTGGGGCGGGACGCGACGGTGATGATCTGCCACCGCCACACCGCGGACCTGGCCGCGCGCACCCGGACGGCGGACGTGCTGGTGGTGGCGGCCGGTCGGCCGGGCCTGATCGCGGAGCAGCACGTGCACCGGGGTTCGGTCGTGGTGGACGTGGGCACCAATCCGACGCCGGACGGCGGGTTGGTCGGCGATGTCGACCCGGCGGTGTCCGGCCGGGTCGCGGCGTTGACGCCGGTGCCGGGCGGGGTGGGGCCGGTGACGACGGCGCTGCTGCTGCGGCACACCGTGCGGGCCGCGCTCGCGGAGTCCGGCGGTTAGGCAGCGGTCAGCGGCGCGGTGCGGACCGCGCCGCCTCCGGAAACCTCCAGGTGGGGAGCGCACATGACCCTCTCAGTGTTCGACCTGTTCAAAGTGGGCATCGGGCCGTCGAGTTCGCACACCGTCGGCCCGATGCTGGCCGCGTTCCGGTTCGTGGCGCGGCTGCGCGAGTCCGGGGTGCTGCCCCGGACGGCGGCGGTGCGCTGCGAGCTGTTCGGCTCGCTGGGCGCGACGGGCCACGGCCACGGCAGCGTCCCGGCGGTGGTGCTGGGTCTGCTGGGCGAGCAGCCGCACCTGGTGGACCCGGTGCGCACCGAACCGGACGTGCGGGCGGTGCGGGAGGAGGGCCGGATCAGCCTCGGCGGCGAGCGCAAGATCGCGTTCTCGGTGGAGCGGGACGTGGTGCTGCACCGGCGGAAGCGGCTGGAGTTCCACACCAACGGGATGCGCTTCGACGCGTTCGACGCGCACGGGGAACCGCTGCTGCGCCGCGAGTTCTTCTCGGTCGGCGGCGGTTTCGTGCTGGACGAGGACGAGGCGGGCCGGCCGGTGCTGGTGGCGGGCGGGCCGGAGGTGCGCTTCCCGTTCCGCACCGGCGCGGAGCTGCTGGCGCGGGCCCGGGAGTCCGGTTCGCGGATCAGCGACGTGATGCTGGCGAACGAGCTGTCCTGGCGGCCCGAGCAGGAGACCCGGGACGGCCTGCTGCACATCTGGTCGGTGATGCGGGAGTGCGTGGACAACGGCGCGCGCACCGGTGGCGTGCTGCCGGGCGGCCTGCGGGTGCGGCGCCGGGCCAAGGAGCTGCGGGAGCGGCTGGAGTCCGGGGTCGACGAGAGCGACGCGCTGCACGCGATGGAGTGGGTGACGCTCTACGCGCTGGCGGTGAACGAGGAGAACGCGGCGGGCGGCCGGGTGGTGACGGCGCCGACGAACGGCGCGGCCGGGATCGTGCCGGCGGTGCTGCACTACGCGCATCGGTTCCTGGCCGGGTTCGACGAGGACGCGGTGGTGCGGTTCCTGTTGACGGCGGGCGCGATCGGCGTGCTGTTCAAGGAGAACGCGTCGATCTCGGGCGCCGAGGTGGGCTGCCAGGGCGAGGTCGGGTCGGCGTGCTCGATGGCCGCCGCCGGCTTGGCGGAGGTGCTGGGCGGCACCCCGGAGCAGGTGGAGAACGCCGCCGAGATCGGCATCGAGCACAACCTGGGCCTCACCTGCGATCCGGTGGGCGGCCTGGTGCAGATCCCGTGCATCGAGCGGAACGCGGTGGCCTCGATCAAGGCGATCACCGCCGCCCGGATGGCGCTGCGCGGCGACGGCGAGCACCACGTCTCCCTGGACAAGGCGATCAAGACGATGGGCGAGACCGGGGCGGACATGAAGGACAAGTACAAGGAGACCGCCCGCGGCGGCCTCGCCCTCAACGTCGTCGAGTGCTGACGACCCCGACAGCGATCAGAGCCGTGCGAGCACAGGAGGAACGATGACCAGGAAGTTCACCCTGACGTTGAGCTGCCCCAACCGCAGCGGCATCGTCCACGCGGTCAGCAGCTACCTGGTGGGCCAGGGCTGCGACATCGCCGAGCACCGCCAGTTCGACGACGGCGTGAAGGGCCGGTTGTTCCTGCGCACGCAGGTGACCGCGGACCGCGAGGTGGACTTGGAGGTGGTGTCGCGGAGCTTCGAGCCGGTGGCCGCGGACTTCGAGATGGACTTCTCGTTCGACGCGGACCGCGACGCCCGGGTGCTGGTGATGGTGTCGAAGCTGGGCCACTGCCTGAACGACCTGATCTTCCGCTGGCGCTCGGGCGGGTTGAGCGCGGACATCGTGGCCGTGGTGTCGAACCACGAGACGTTGCGGCCGATGGCGGAGTCGGCGGGCCTGCCGTTCGTCCACGTGCCGGTGACGCCGGAGACGAAAGCCGCAGCGGAGGCCCGGCTGCTGGAGCTGGTGGACGAGTACGACGTGGAACTGGTGGTGCTGGCCCGCTACATGCAGGTGCTCTCGGACGAAGCGTGCAAGGCGCTGGAGGGCCGGGCGATCAACATCCACCACTCGTTCCTGCCCGGCTTCAAGGGCGCGAAGCCGTACCACCAGGCGTATTCGCGCGGGGTGAAGCTGGTGGGCGCGACGGCCCACTACGTGACGCCGGACCTGGACGAGGGCCCGATCATCGAGCAGGAGGTGATCCGGATCGACCACACGCACGACCCGGTGGCGCTGCAGGCGGTGGGCCGGGACGCGGAGGCGCTGGCGCTGTCCCGGGCGGTGCGCTGGCACTGCGAGCGGCGGGTGCTGCCGAACGGGCACAGCACCGTGGTGTTCCGGTGATCGGTTCCGGCCGCGGCTCTTGACATCGCAGCCGCGACGCGCTGCCATCTGTAGCGCAATGCGCACCCCGTTGCCATTCGTGCAACGACTCGACTTCCACTCAGCAGCCACCGCGCGGATCCGCCGCGCGGTGCGTTTCCGACGTTCCGCGGGCGGCCCCTGCGCCCGCCGGTTCCGATGCCGTAGCGAGTTGTGTCCCCTTCCCCTCTGCCGCGAGGAGCATTGCCATGACCACCGGTGAGCTGTCCACTCCCGACACCGGCGAAGCGCTGCCCGAGAGTCTGCGCGAGACGCTGGCCGGTTACTACTACACGGACCCGTCGATCTTCCGGACCGAGCAGGAGGCGATCTTCGAAGCGGGGTGGTTCTGCGCGGTGCTGAGCGCGGACCTGGCCCGCCCCGGGCAGTACGAGACGGTGCAGATCGGCCGGGAGAGCGTCGTCGTGACCCGCGGCCGGGACGGCGCGATCAAGGCCTACCTGAACGTGTGCCGGCACCGCGGGGCCCGGCTGTGCACGGAGGAGAAGGGCGAGGTGCGGCGCTCCTTCCAGTGCCCGTACCACGCGTGGACGTACGGCCTGGACGGCAAGCTGGTGGCCGCGCCGAACCTGAACGCGATGCAGGACATCGACCGCGTCGAGTACGGCCTGCACACCGTGCACGTGCGGGAGTGGCTGGGGTACGCGTGGCTGTGCCTGGCCGAGGACCCGCCGTCGTTCGAGGAGACGGTGATCGGGGACGTGACGAACCGCCTGGGGTCGCCGGAGGCGATCGTCGGCTACCAGGTGGCGGACCTGAAGCTGGGCAGGCGCATCGAGTACGACGTGAAGGCGAACTGGAAGCAGATCGTCGAGAACTTCATGGAGTGCTACCACTGCGCGACGATCCACCCGGAGCTCACCGAGGTGCTGCCGGAGTTCGCCGACGGCCTCGCCGCGCAGTACTTCGTGGGCCACGGCGCCGAGTTCGGCGAGGAGGTGCAGGGCTTCACGGTGGACGGTTCGGCGGGTCTGGAGCGGATTCCGGGTGTGCAGGAGGACCAGGACCGCCGCTACTACGCGATCACGGTGCGCCCGCAGGTGTTCATCAACCTGGTGCCCGACCACGTGGTGTTCCACCGGATGTTCCCGCTGTCGGCGGAGCGCACCATCGTGCGCTGCGACTGGCTGTACCTGCCGGAGGTGGTGGAGTCGGGTGCGGACATCGATCGGTCGGTGGAGCTGTTCCACCGGGTGAACCAGCAGGACTTCGACGCGTGCGAGCGCTGCCAGCTGGCGATGGATTCGCGGTCGTACCGCAAGGGCGGGGTGCTGGTGCCGAGCGAGCACCACATCGGTGAGTTCCACGACTGGGTGCGCGAGCGGGTCGGCTGAGCGCCGTTCTCCCGGCCCGGGAACGGTCCCGCCCGAGCCGCGGCCGCTTGATTCTCCGGGCGCGGCAACGGTTTCCGCCGGTGCGGACGCGTACTGCACCGGGTGCGGCTGCGGGCGGAACGGGAGCCCGCGGCGCGGAGCCGGACAGGACGCACCAGGGCCGCGCGGACGACGCGGCGCAGACCCCGAAACGGCGCAGCGCAGGGCCGGGCGGCGCAACGCGGAGCCGGGCGGCACTGGACCGGACAGCGCCGGGCCAGGCAGCACGGGACCGGGCAACGCAGAGCCGGGCAACGCCGCGCCGGGCAGCGCAGCACCGGTCAGCGCGGATCGCCTACTGCCGCGGGTTCTCCAGCGGCACGCCGTCGGCGGACAGCGGCGGCGGCGGGAGCTCGGAGCTGGAGGTCAGCGGCGCCGCCCCGTCCAGCGGCCGACCGGCCTGCTCGCTGAGGAACCGCGTGCTGACGACGCCGACGATCCCCGCCCCGACCAGGAAGTAGCCCGGCCAGTCGAGGTTCCCGGTCGCGGTGGCCAGCGCTTCGATGATCGTCGGCGCGGTGCCGGCGAACAGCGACACGGCGAGGTTGAACAGCACCGCCAGGCTGCTGTACCGGATCATGGTGGGGAACAGCGCGGGCAGCGTGGACGGCGAGACGGCCGCGAAGCACACCAGCGCCAGCCCGATGATGAGCAGCCCGGCGACCTGCCCCACCAGTCCTCCGCGCAGCAGCCAGACCGCGGGCAGTCCCAGCAGGACCAGCCCGACGCTCCCCGTCATGAGCACGGGTTTCCGCCCGACGCGATCGCTGAGCCGCCCCACCGAGACGATCACGCACAGCATCAGCACCATGACGACGACCTGGAGCGCGGTGGCGACCTCGGGGCTGCTGCCGCCGAGCCCGTAGCGCGGCAGCGTGCCGGTGAGGTAGGTCGGGACGTAGTTCGTCAGCACGTAGTTCGTGACGTTCCAGGCCACCACGATGCCGACGGCGACGAGCGCGGCCGCCCGGTACCGGGTCACCACGATCTGCAGCGCGCGTCGGGAGGACATCGTGGCCAGCGCTGGTGAGCGTTCCATCAGCTGCCGGAACGCCGGGGTGTCCTCCAGCCGCAGCCGCAGGTAGATGCCGGTGATGCCCAGCGGCAGCGCGAGCATGAACGGCACCCGCCAGCCCCAGGAGAGCAGATCCTGCTCGGGCAGCACGGCGATCACCGTCCAGCACACCCCGGCGCCGAACGTGTAGCCGGTGAGGGTGCCGAACTCCAGCCAGCTGCCGAAGAAGCCGCGCCTGCGGTCCGGCGAGTACTCGGCGATGAGGGTGAGCGCGCCGGTGTACTCGCCACCGGCGGAGAAGCCCTGCAGCATCCGCACGAACAGCACCAGCAGCGGCGCGGCGACGCCGATCGCCCCGTAGCTCGGGATCAGCCCGAGCAGCACGGTGGACACGGCCATGAGCACGACGGTGGCGGAGAGGACCTTGGTGCGCCCGATCTTGTCGCCGAGCCTGCCGAACACGAATCCGCCGAGCGGGCGCATCAGGAACGCGGCCGCGAACGCGCCGAGGGTGTAGGCGGTGGCCCACTGGCCGCCGTCCGGGAAGAACACCCGGCCGAGCACGACGGCCGCGAGGTAGGAGTAGATCCCGAAGTCGTACCACTCCGCGACGTTGCCGATCGCCGCCGCGGCGACGGCGCGCCGGACGGTGCGCTCCTCCTCCACGACCGGCCGGCGGAAGGCCCGCCTGGGCCGCTTCGAGCGGTCGATCATGAGGTCTCCCCCGATGCGCGCTGCCGCGCCGTTCCCGGCCGCCCCGTCCCCTTCGACGCCAGGTCCGTGGTTGATATATCTGTTGCACGATAAGTGGTGGTCAGGACCGGGTCAACACGCCGTTCCGGTGCCCTCGCGGCCCTTCTTGGAGCCCGCCGAGGAACCCCTCGCGGGCACCGGCCGGCGGGCACTCTCCGGCGACGGCGCGCCGCGAACTTCCCACAGCAACAGGGGTTTTCGCTACCGGCGGGTTTCCGCGCGTTACACCCGCGGCAACTCTCAGGCCTCCGTGGGCGCCGATTCGCCCGCTCGGCGGGGACGGCGAATTTCATCGTTGACGACCAAGGTGACGAGCCTCATTCTATCGGTTGCGCATTGCAGTACGGGTTCCGCCATCTGCAACAGGAGGCCAGAATGATTCCAGTGGGCGCGCTGTCCGACATCCCTCCCGGCGAGTCGGCCCGGGTGCAGGGCGAGGTGGCGATCGCTGTGTTCAACGTGGACGGCGAGCTGTTCGCCATCGACGACACCTGCACGCACCAGGACGCTTCGCTCTCCGACGGTTGGCTCGAAGGCTGCGCGGTCGAATGTCCGCTGCACGCGGCCTGCTTCGACCTGCGCACCGGCCGCCCCAGCGGCCCACCCGCCAAGAAACCCGTGCGCACCCACCGGGTCACCGTCGACGACGGGATCGTCTACGTGCTCGAGAGCAGCGACGTCGACGCCGTCGCCGGTGCGGTCGTGGAAGAGGTGAGTTGATTGCGCGAGATCACCGTCGTCGGAGCCTCGCTCGCCGGTCTCACCGCGGTCCGCGCGCTGCGCGAGCACGGCTTCGACGGGCGCATCGTCGTCGTCGGCGACGAGGAGCACGCCCCGTACGACCGGCCCCCGCTGTCCAAGGAGTTCCTCGCGGGGACCGCCTCCGAGGACGACATCGCCCTGACCGAACCGGACGACTCCGCGCTGGAAGTGGACTGGCGGCTGGGCCGCGCGGCCACCGGCCTCGACCTCCGGGACCGGGCCGTGCTGCTGGCGGACGGCGAGCGGATCACCTCCGACGCCGTCGTGCTCGCCACCGGTGCCCGCGCCCGCGCGCTACCAGGACAGGTGCCGGAGGGCGTCCGGACGTTGCGCACCCTCGACGACGCCCGCGCCCTGCGGGAGGAACTCGTGCCGGGAGCACGCCTGGTCGTCATCGGCGCCGGCTTCATCGGCGCCGAGATCGCCTCCACCGCGGTCGGGCTCGGCGTCGAAGTGGACGTCGTCGAGGCCGCCGCCGTCCCGCTGCAGCGGGCGCTCGGCCCCGAGATGGGCGAGGTGTGCGGCCGGATGCACGCCCGCAACGGGGTGCGGATCCACGTCGGCACCGGCGTCGCCGAACTGGTCGGCGAGCCCCGGGTGACCGCCGTCCGGCTCGCCGACGGCCGCGAACTGCCCGCCGACGTGGTCGTGGTCGGCATCGGGGCGCAGCCGAACGTGGAATGGCTGGAAGAGTCCGGGATCCCGCTGCGGGACGGCGTGCGCACCGACGCGGCGGGGCGGACCGAGGTGCCGGAGGTGGTGGCGGTCGGCGACTGCGCCAACGCCCACCGGGACTACACCGCGGAACCACTGCGGCTGGAGCACTGGACGAACGCCGCGCAGCACCCGGCCGCCGCGGCCGCCGCGCTGCTCGGCACCGAGCACTCCGCCCCGGCGCACCACGCCGTCCCGTACTTCTGGTCCGACCAGTACGGCAGCAAGATCCAGTTCGCCGGGCACCGCACCCCCGGCTGCACCGTCCGGATCGAGGAGGGCGACGTGGACTCCGGCGAGTTCCTGGCGCTGTACCTGGATTCCGCGGACGAACCGGTCGGGGTGCTCTCGGTCGACCGGGCCAAGTCGTTCGGGCGCTGGCGGCGGCGGCTCGCCGCCAGGTTGTGAACGCGCACCGGGTCCGGCCGCGGCCGTGACCACGTCCCGGAGGGAGCGAGGTGCCCCGCTCCTCGCTCCGCCCGGCGATCACACCACCGCGCGGATGGCCTCCTCGAAACCGAGCACGTGGTCGCAGGCCAGCTGCTCGGCTTCGTCGGCGGACCGCGCGCCGATCGCGCGCAGCAGCCCGGAGTGCTCGCCGACGTGGCTGTCGAAGTGCGACATGCGTTCCAGGAACAGGCAGAAGATGCGGGTGGCGAGGTTGTCGTAGCGCACCAGGGTGTCCTCCAGGTGCGGGTTCCCGGCGGCGCGGTAGATCGCGCGGTGGACGTGCAGGTCCCAGCGCATCAGCTCGTCCCTGGTCAGCGAGCGCACGTCGACCTCGTCGAGCTCGTCGGCCATCTCGACCAGCTCGGCCAGCACGGCGGCGCTCGCGGATTCGGCGGCGCGGCGGGCCGCCAGCGGTTCCAGCTGCACTCGCAGCTCGGAGATGTAGGCGAGGTCGGTGATGTCCACCGCGGTCGCGAAGGTCCCCCGGCGCGGGTAGGACACCACGAGCCGGTCGATCTCCAGCCGCTTCAGCGCCTCGCGGACCGGTGTCCGGCCGACGTCGAGCGATTTCGCCAGCGCCACGTCGTCGATCGCGGTCATCGGCGGGATGTCGAGCATGATGAGCCGGTCGCTGATCTCCGCGTACGCCTTGTCGGCCAACGACGCGTAGACGGGTTCATCGGTGGTCGTCGGGTTCATCGCGGCCTCGGCTCCACCGAGGGGCGGTCGATCCCGCACATCTTGAGCCTTGACATATCAGCACTGTATCTGTTGGAGGTCTGTGCACGAACAGAACCCGGGCAGGTTTCCGCTCGGTGGAACGCGCGCGGGGGGGGCACCGTTCGTGGCGCGGCCGGGGTGTTCCGGGGCTCCGGGTTCAGCGCTTCTTGCCGCTGCGCTTGGCGGCCACGCAGTCCGGGCAGGTCGGCATGCCGCTGAACATGGTCTCGGCGTAGGTCTTGTCCAGGAACGCCTTGCCGCACAGCGAGGTGGCCAAGCTGTCCCAGGGCGAGACCTTCCCGCAATGCCGGATGCCGTCGTGCACGATGTCGGTTGCCATGAGCCTTGCCTCCAGCTCTAGTGCCCTCTTCCGAATGAACAACTCCCCGATCGGACGTCCACTCCAGCACGTTCGGTAACCAGAAGGCAGCTCATTCCGCCGCTCAACGCCGTGCGGTCACCCCATTGCGGCCAGCGGTAGATCAAGATTCGGCCGAAGTGATGACCTTGTGCATTGTTCAACCTCTTCCTGCTGGGCCGATCGGGTGTGATCACCAGGGCGCTGGTCCGACGGGGCGGCGACCGGCGCGGACGGCGGAACCGCCTGCGCCGGCCCCCGGATCCAGTTCACAGCGCGGCGAGGACCTGCTCGGCCATCGGGCCGCTCGACGCCGGGTTCTGACCGGTGAACAGGTTCCCGTCCCGCACGGTGAACGGCTGGTAGGCGGGCCCGCTCTCGTGCACCGCGCCCCGCTCCCGCAACCGGCTCGCCAGCAGCCACGGCGCGCCGTCCGCGGTGCCGAACAGCCGCTCCTCCTCATCGGTGAACGCGGCCATCCGCCGCCGCGCGAACCGCCAGTCCCCCGCCTCGTCCACGGCGCTGAGCAGCGCGGCCGGGCCGTGGCAGACCGCGGCGATGGCGACGCCGGCGCGGTCCGCCGCCACAAGCAGCCGGCCGAGGTCGGGGTCCTCGTGCAGGTCGACCACCGGCCCGTGCCCGCCGGGCAGCACGATCGCCGCGTAGTCGTCGAGCACCACCTCCGCCAGCGGCAGCAGCGGGCCGAACTCGTCCAGCGCCGTCGCCACGTGCGCCACGTGGCGGGCGCAGTCCGGCCCGGCGATCTCCGGGTCGGCGCTGTGCCGGTCCAGCGGCTGCCGCACCCCACCCGGCGAGGCGAAGTCCACCGCGAACCCGGCGGCGGCGAACACCGCGTGCGGCGCGGCGACCTCCTCCGCCCAGTAGCCCGTCGGGTAGGCCGACCCGTCGGTGCGGACCCAGGTGTCGGCGGCGGACATGACGATCAGGACCTTGCGCATCGGGCGCCTCTCTCCTTCGACGGCCGGGGGTTCCTCCCCGGTTCGACCACCAGCCTGGTCGCCGGGGCGCGCCGGAACCGGCGCATCGCGCGCCCTGCCGGTGCGCGGACCCGCGAACCTGGGACTCGGCGGTCCACCCGCACGCCCCCGCGGGCGCCCGGACGGCGGGAGAATCGCGGGCATGGCCCAGCACAACCGCGAACTCGCCGACTTCCTGCGCCGCGCCCGCGGGCTCGGTGATCCGGCCCGCGCCGGACTGCCCGCCGACGGGCGGGTGCGGCGCGTTCCCGGGCTGCGGCGCGAAGAGGTCGCGCTGCTCGCCGGGGTGTCCACCGACTACTACGCGCGGCTGGAACAGGGACGGCGGATCACGCCCTCCCCCGCCGTGGTCGCGGCGATCGGCCGGGCGCTGGACCTGGACGCCGCGGGCCGCGCGCACCTGGCGACCCTCGTCGGCCGGACCGCGAGCCCGCGCCGCAGGCCGAACTCGGTGCAGCGGCTCCGGCCCGGCGTCCACCAGCTGCTCGACTCGCTGGACGGCGAACCGGCGCTGGTGCTCGGCAGGCGCACCGACGTGCTGGCGAGCAACCGGATGGCGCGGGCGCTGTTCACCGACTTCGAGCGGATGCCCGCGGCCCGGCGCAACTACGCGCGCTGGATGTTCCTCGACGACGGCGCCCGGGAGCTGTTCGCGGACTGGGAGGTGCACGCGCGGACGACCGTGGAGAGCCTCCGCCTCGACGTCGGCGCGGACCCCGAGGACCGGGCGGCGGTGGCGCTGGTCGCGGAACTGCGCGCGGGCAGCCGGGAGTTCGGCCGGTGGTGGGACGAGCACCGGGTGCACCAGCGCACCCACGGGTCGAAGCGGTTGCGGCACCCGGTGGTCGGCGAGCTCACCGTCGAGTACGAGACCTTCGCGCTGCCCGGCGATCCGGACACCACGCTGTTCGTCTACAC
This sequence comes from Saccharopolyspora sp. 6V, assembly GCF_020176785.1. Taxonomy (NCBI): domain Bacteria; kingdom Bacillati; phylum Actinomycetota; class Actinomycetes; order Pseudonocardiales; family Pseudonocardiaceae; genus Saccharopolyspora; species Saccharopolyspora sp. 6V. Next base: position 15,234 of record NZ_JAIUKB010000149.1, read on the forward strand.
CGCCGAACCCGGCTCGTCCTCCCGCGAGGCGCTGGGGCTGCTCGCCAGCTGGGGCGTGCCCACCCGGTCGCGGTGACCGGCGAGGTTTTTCCCCTCGGAAAGGGGAATTCCGGTCCCGCCCGGCGGGCGGCTCCGGCATCATCCCTACCGTGGGAGCCGGTGGCGCCGAGGCACCGCCGGTCGAGTGCGCGACACCGCGCACCCCCTCAGCTCTTGGAGTCGCCCCGTGCGCGTGCTGTTCTGCGCCGTCCCCGCCTACGGCCACCTCCTGCCGCTCGCCCCGCTGATCGAGGCCGCGCTCGCCGACGGGCACCAGGCGGCGGTGCTGACCAGCGGCGACATGCGGCTCGCGGTCGAGGACGAACTGGCGGCCGGGGTGCAGCTGCTCGCCGCCGGTCCGACGGCGATCGAGTTCACCGCCGAAGCCGCGCGCCGCACCGGGACCGACGTGATGCGCCCGGCGCCGGAGGTCGTCGGGGAGGTCTTCGGCGCCTGCCGCTTGGAGCTCGGCGGTGCCGAGTCCGTCGAGCGCGCGCGGGACTGGGCACCGGACCTGGTGATCGCCGAGTACTACGACACCACCGGCCCGCTCGTCGCGGCCGCACTCGGAATCCCTTGGCACCAGGCGGGAATCGGCCCGGCGGTGCCGCCGGAGCTCGCCGAGCTGATCGGGACTTCGGCGGCCCGCTACCACCGCGAGGCCGGGATCGTCCCCGAACCGCCCACCACCTACCTGGACCCGTGGCCGGAGGAGTTGCAGGAGCCGGGCTGGTCCAGCGCGGTGCCGCCGCTGCCGATGCGCGGCCGGGCGCACCGCCGCCCCGAGGGCCGGGAGGCGCCGCAACGCGGATTCGCGACCGCGGACCGGCTGACCGCGCTGGTCACGCTGGGCACCGTCTTCTCCGACCCGCAGGTGCTGGACGAGTTCGTCGCGGCCGTGTCGAGCAGGCCGCTGAACCTGCGGGTCACGCTGGGCATGGCCCACGGCGCGGGGCCGAACGCGGCGCGCGCCGACGAGGTGCGCGACTCGCCGAGATCCACTACGTGCCGTTCGCACCGCTGGACGACCTGCTCGACGGGGTGGGCGTGGTGGTGGGCGCCGGTGGTTCCGGCACCGTGCTCGGCGCGCTGAGCCGCGGGATTCCGCTGGTGCTGTGCCCGCAGGGCGCGGACCAGCCGACCAACGCGGCGCGCGCGGCGGCCGCCGGGGTCGCGGTCGTCGTCGACTCCCCCGCCGGGATCGCCGCGGCGATCGAGCAGGTGATGTCCGATCCGTCGTACGCGCAGCGGGCCGCGGCCGTCGCGGCGGAGCTCAGCACCCGTCCCGCGCCCGTGGACGTGCTGCACGCCCTCACCGGCTCCCCCGAACCCGTGGTCTGACCGCCCGGACGAACGGCCCCGGTCGAACGGGCCGCTCACCCCGGATCAGCCGGTGGTGCGCACCTCTCGGCCGTCGTCGTAGCACGAGATCCGCACGTCGGACACCTCGACCGGTGCGGCGAGCTCGGCCTGCGGGTCGTCGGTGGCGTTCGGACTGCCGTGGTTCGTCCACCGGGTACCGGGCTCGGCCAAGCGGAAGTCCTGGCCTCGCCCGGCTCGTCGCCGGACCTCGAACCACCGTCGCCGACCACGCGGCCCCCTCGCTCCCCCGTCCGGTGGGGACGGCGAGGACCACCGCATTCCGCCCGAACTCGGTGCACCGGACGGCCCGTCCGGGCCGTGTGCCACCGTGGCACCCGGAATCAGAGGACACCGAGACGGAGGTTCGAGGTCATGACGATGCCGGGTGGATGGCAGCTGGTGCTCGTCCTGGGCGTGCTGGTGCTGCTGTTCGGGTCGAACAAGCTGCCCGAGGTGGCCCGCTCGCTCGGCCGGTCCGCGCGAGTGCTCAAGGCCGAGACGCGGGGCCTGCGGGAGGACGAGGACGCGGCCGCCCAGGTTCCGGCCGCCCAGGAACCGATCGGGCCGGAACCGGTCCCGCAGCGCTCGGCCACCGCGCCCACGACGGCCGCCGAACCCGCCCGCGAGACCACCGCGGGCTGACCCGGCACCGCACCGCGGCGGGGACGCCCGCCCGTCAGTCCCAGGCCACCGGCAGCGAGTGCACGCCGTAGATCACCATCTCGGTGCGCAGGCCCACCTCCGCGGGCGGGACCGCCAGCCGCAGCCCGGGCAGCCGCGCCAGCAGTTCCGCCAGCCCGATGCGCAGTTCCACCCGCGCCAGCTGCTGTCCCAGGCACTGGTGCACGCCGTGCCCGAACGCCAGGTGGTGGTTGCGGGTGCGCCGCAGGTCCAGCCGGTCCGGTTCGGGCCAGCGGCCGGGATCCCGGTCCACCTCCGGCAGCGACACCATCACGGTGTCCCCGGCGCGCACGGTGACCCCGCCGAGCTCCACGTCCTGCACCGCGACCCGCACCGGGCCGGTGTGCACCACCGACAGGTAGCGCAGCAGCTCCTCCACCGCGGTGTCGATCAACTCCGGTTCCGCGCGCAGCGCCGCGAGCTGGTCGGGGTGCTCCAGCAGCGCGAAGGTGCCGAGGGCGAGCATGTTCGCGGTGGTCTCGTGCCCCGCCCCGAGCAGCATCGAGGAGATGTCGACCAGTTCCCGGTCGCTCAGCGCCGGATCCGCGTCGCCGTGCACCAGACCGGAGATCAGGTCGTCGGCGGGGTGCGCCCGCTTGTCGGCGACGAGCCCGCGCATGAACTCGTCCTGCTCGGCGTAGGCCCGCAGCCGGGTCTCCTCGTCCGCGTCCAGGTTCACCAGCACGGCGGTCCGGTCCTGGAAGTCGTCGCGGTCGTCGGGGGCGACGCCGAGCAGTTCGCAGATCACCAGCGACGGCAGCGGCAGCGCGAAGTCGGTCACCAGGTCGGCGGGGGCGCCCGCGGCCCGCATCGCCTCGACGTGCTCGACGGCGATCTCCCGCACCCGGGCCTCCAGCGCGCGCATCCGGCGCACCGTGAACTGGCCGACGAGCAGCCTGCGCAGCCGGGTGTGCTCGGGCGGGTCCATGAAGATGAACCGGCCACCGGTGGGCGGCACGTCGGTGACCGGGCACCCGCCGGTGCCCGCCGCGACGGCGGCCTGGTGGCGCACCACCTGCTCGAGGTCGAGCTGCATGGCGTTCGGGTGGCGATGGGTGTCGGCGCTGAACCGCTCGTCGGTGAGCAGCGCCTTCGATTCGGCGAACCCGGTGACCATCCACAGGTGCGCGCCGTTGCGCAGCCGCACGCCCGCCACGGGACCCTGCGCGCGCAGCGCGTCCAGGCCGGGTGGCGGGGCGAACGGGTCGCTGCCGCGCGCCAGCAGCTCCGGCGGCAGCGGGCGCCGGATCAGCACGTCGGTGGCCGGTGCGGAGTCGTGGGTGGAGGTCCGATCGCCGGTGGTGGTCATCGAGGTCCTCTCGTCGCTCGGGACTGCGGCCCATTCCGGGGCGGACACCGCGACCGCGCCGGTTCCGGTACCACCGACCACGCTACGCGGAAGGCGATCACGAACGGCTAGGCGGAGATCTGCGGCCGCGCTCCGGACCACGGCACGGCCCGCTCCAGCTGGGCGGCGAGCCGGACCAGCACGTCCTCGCGCCCGTAGCCGGCGACCAGCTGCACGCCGATCGGCACCCCGTCGGCGCGGTGCAGCGGCAGCGAGATCGCCGGCTGCCCGGTGAGGTTGAACGGCGCGGTGAACGCGATGCGCGCGGCGGTCTCCGCGAGCAGCACCTCCGGGTCCTGGCTCGGCGCGAGCAGGCCGAGCGGCGGGGGCGGGTCCGGCAGGGTGGGCAGGAGCAGCACGTCGAGCTCGTCCTCCCACAGCGCGGCGAAGCTGCGCGACCAGCCTTGCGCGGTGTCCATCGCACCGAGCCACTGCGCGGCGGTGACCGCGGCGCCCTGCTCGGCGAACAGCGCGTTCATCGGTTCCAGCTCGGCGGGGTCGATGCGCCTGCCGAGGCGCCGCGACCAGTGCTCCAGCTCCCAGGCGGCGGTCGCGCCGAACACGGTCGCCATCGCGGCCATCGGTTCCGCGTCGTCCAGCGCGGCGGCCGCGGTGGGCGCCACGAGGTGGCCGAGCTCGGCGAGCGAGCGGGCCGCCCCGTCCACGGCCGCCGCGCAGTCCGGGTGCACCGGCCCGCCGCCGGGCCGTTCGGTGCGGAAGCCGATGCGCAGCACCCCGGGATCGGCGCCGACCTCGTCCCGGTAGGGCCGGGCGGGCGGTGGCGCGGTGTACGGGTCGCCGGGCGCCATCCCGGCGATCGCGTCGAGCACCGCGGCGGTGTCCCGCACCGAGCGGGTGAGCACGTGCTCGTGCGTCACCGGGCCCCAGTGCTCGCCGTGGCCGGGACCGAGGGAGGTGCGGGCCCTGGTCGGCTTCAGCCCGACGAGCCCGCAGCTGCTCGCCGGGATCCGGATGGACCCGGCCATGTCGTTGGCGTGCGCGACGGGCACGAGTCCGGCGGCGACGGCCGCGGCCGATCCACCGCTGGAACCGCCCGGGGAGCGCGCCGGGTCCCAGGGGTTGCGGGTCGGTCCGTGCGCGAGCGGTTCGGTGGTGATGCTCATGGCCAGCTCGGACACGTTCGCCTTGCCGCAGAACACGAATCCGGCGGCGCGGAACCGGGCCGCCAGGTGCGAATCCTCCTGCTCGACCCAGCCGGCGTCGCGCAGCACCCGCAGCCCGGCGTGCAGCGGGTCGCCCGCGGAGTGGCAGAGGACGTCCTTGAGCAGCATCGGCACCCCGCGGAACGGCCCCGCGGGCAGGGCGGGGTCGGCGGCCTGCGCCAGCGCCTTCTCGAACAGCGGCGTGATCACCGAGTTGAGCTCGCCGTCGACGCGCTCGATGCGGTCCACGGCGGCGTCGACGAGTTCGCGCGGGGACACCTCCCCGCGGCGGACCAGCTCGGCCTGCGCGGTGGCGTCCAGCCAGGTGAGCTCGCCATCGCGCAGATCTTCCCGCACCGCTTCCGCCATGCCGACACTCCCGCCGCAGTCGAGGAATTCCCGTCGTCGATCACCCTGCCACGCCACCCCGCCGCGCAGGTCGGCCGCGTGGGACGGACCTGCGGAACGCCCAGACGGCCCAGCCGAAACCGCCTTTCGGATGTTCACGCATTGCTACGATGAGATCACCAAACGTGGCCGGACGAGAGGCGCGGACGATGACGGCGATCGACGCGGCAGCGGTGGAATCCCTGCACCAGCTGACCGGCGGCTGGCGCCCCTTGGTGCTCGACGCCGATCCGGCCGCCGACGTGCGCGACCTGCCGGGCGTGGCGGTGCGCTGGGCGGAGTCGCGGTTCGCGTTCTGGAACTGCACCACCTTGACCGAGGACGGACTCGGCGCGGACCTGCTCCCGGAGCGGCTGGCGCAGGCCGCGGCGATCATGCGGGAGAAGCGGGGCACCGGTTTCCTGTGGTTGTTCGCGGGCCTCCTGACCCCGGAGGCCCGTGCCGGACTGCCCGCGGCCGCCGAGCGCGCCGGGCTGGACCTGGCGTTCTCCGGCGAAGGCGTGGCGGGCGACGTCCTGCCGCTCCCGGACCCCGAGCACCCGCTGCTGGAGTTCACCCGGGTCCGCACCGAGGAGCAGCTGCTGGCCTACGCGGACCTGAACTCCCGCGCCTACGGCTTCCCGCTCGCCGACGGCCGGGACGGGCTGGCGCGTTCGGAGCTGTGGCGCACCGACGTGCACGCCTACCTCGGGCTGCGGGACGGCGTGCCGGTGACGGCGGCCGCGACGGTGCCCTGCGCGGGCAGGCTGTTCGTGTTGATGGTGGCCACCGATCCGGCGCAGGGGCGGCAGGGCTTCGGCGAGGCCGTGACGCGCAAGGCGCTGCACGAGGGCGGCCGGGCCACCGGCCTCACCCGCGCGACCCTGCACGCCACCGCCGCGGGCGCTCCCGTGTACCGCCGCATCGGCCTCGCCCCGAACACCCCGATCCACTTCTACGCCCTGCGTTCCTGAGTCCGATCACCGCCGATCTTCGACCCTGCCCGGCAGGTCGTGTCGGTTTCCCGTCAGCGGCGAAGCCGCTGAGCCGCCGACCACCCGAGCAAGCCGACCACCCGCGGGTTCTCAGCGGCTTCCTCGCGAGGACAGCGTTTTCGCATGTGGCGGAGCCACCTGCGAAAACGATCCCGCAGCGAGGAAGCCGCTGAGGTTCCGCCACCCGAGTGCTACCCGAACCGAGCACCACTAACGAACACGGGCGCGGAGGCCGTCGAGGACGAGGTCGAGGCTCTGCTCGAAGTCGGCGTGGCCGCCCGGCTCGCGGTCGATGGCCCCCGCGCTGGCGGCCTGCAGCGCGGTCTGCTCCTCGTTGGTGTGGCCGAAGACGAGGTGCAGGAAGGTGCGGGTCGCGATGTCGACCAGCTCGGCGGGCAGGCCCCCGTCGGCGAGCGCGGTCCGCAACCTGCCCGCCGGTTCGTCCTCGCCGAGGCCGAAGGTGTGCGCGGTGGCGACGACTTCGGCGCCGTCGCGGTAGGCGAGCATCGCGTCGCGCAGTTCGGTGCAGATCTCCACGACCCGGGCGTCCCACCGCCGGGCGCGGTGCGGCCGCCGCCCGCGGCGCACGATCTCGTCGGCGACCGCGGCCAGCAGCGTCTGCTTGTTCGGCACGTGGTGGTAGAGCGCGCTGGGTTGCACGCCGAGTTCGACGGCCAGCCGCCGCATGGTCAGCGATTCGAGCCCGTACTCGTCGAGGACCGCGAGGGCGCGGTCGATGACGTCGCCGCGGTGGTAGCGCACCCGGTTCCTCCCGTTTGACGGTCCTACCCCTCCAGTCTAACCTGAACGCCGTTCACCTGAACGGTGTTCAGGTCGCCGACCTCTGGAGCAGCGATGACCAGCGACTTCGATGGGCTCGCCGACGCGATCCTCGCGGGCAGCCCGGCCACCCCCGACGACGCGCTCGCGGTGCTGCGCGCCGCCGACGCCGAGCTGCTGCACGTGGTGGCCGCCGCGGGCCGGCTGCGCCGCGCGCACTTCGGCAACACCGTGAAGGTCAACTACCTGGTGAACCTGAAATCGGGGCTGTGCCCGGAGAACTGCAACTACTGCTCGCAGGCGCTCGGTTCCAGCGCGCCCATCCTCAAGTACTCGTGGCTGTCCCAGGACGCCGCGCTCGACCAGGCCGCGGCGGGCCTGCACGGCGGCGCCTGCCGGGTGTGCCTGGTCGCCTCCGGGCGCGGACCGTCCGACCGGGACGTCGACAAGGTCGCCGACCTGGCGGGCGCGCTGAAGCGGCAGCACCCGGACGTGGAGGTCTGCGCCTGCCTCGGGCTGCTCAAGGACGGCCAGGCGCAGCGGCTCAAGGACGCCGGGGTCGACGCCTACAACCACAACATCAACACCGCCGAGAGCCACCACGCCGAGATCGTGCAGACCCACACCTACGCCGACCGGGTCGACACCGTGCAGCGCGCGAAGGACGCCGGGCTCTCCCCCTGCTCCGGGCTGATCGCCGGGCTCGGCGAAACCGACGAGCAACTGGTCGAAGCGCTGTTCGCGCTGCGCGAGCTGGACTCCGACTCGATCCCGGTGAACTTCCTGATCCCGTTCGACGGCACCCCGTTCCAGCACACCTGGGACCTCACCCCCACCCGCTGCCTGCTGGTGCTGGCGATGGCGCGGTTCGTGTGCCCGGACCGGGAGATCCGCATCGCGGGCGGCCGCGAGCTGCACCTGCGGTCGGTGCAGTCGATCGCGCTGCACCTGGCGAACTCGATCTTCCTCGGCGACTACCTGACCTCCGAGGGGCAGGAGGCGGAACGGGACCTGGAGCTGATCCGCGACGGCGGGTTCGTGGTGCTCGGTTCCGAGCAGGACCTCGCGCAGCGGGCCGAACCCGCGATCCGCCGCCGCGGCGCGGGCACCGACGTGCTGCCGAACGCGTGACCGCGGCCGGCGGCGCGCTGCTCCGGCAGGACCGGGCGCAGCTGTGGCACCCGTACTCCTCGATGACCGATCCGGCGCCGACGCGGCTGGTCACCGGCGCGGCGGGCAGCAGGATCACCCTGGACGGGATCGGGCCGGTGGTGGACGGGATGTCCTCCTGGTGGTCGGCGGTGCACGGCTACCGGCACCCGGTGCTGGACGAGGCGGTGCGCCGCCAGGTCGATCGGATGTCGCACGTCATGTTCGGCGGCCTCACCCACGAACCGGCGGTCGAACTCGCCGGACGGCTCGTGGAGCTCACCGGGCTCGACCACGTCTTCCTCGCCGATTCCGGTTCGGTGGCGGTGGAAGTGGCGATGAAGATGGCGTTGCAGCACCAGCGCGGCACCGGGCGGCCCGGCCGGAACCGGTTCCTCACCGTCCGCGGCGGCTACCACGGAGACACCTTCGACTGCATGAGCGTGTGCGATCCGGTGGGCGGCATGCACTCGATGTGGTCCGGGCTGCTGCCGCCGCAGGTGTTCGGCGACCGGCCACCGGATCACGACGCCGAGGTTCCGGCGTGGGCGCAGCGGTTCCGGGCGCTCGCCGCCGAGCACACCGACCGGCTCGCCGGGCTCGTCGTCGAACCGCTGCTGCAGGGCGCGGGCGGGATGCGGCCGTACTCCCCCGCCTGCCTGCGGGTGTTCCGGGAGGTCGCCGACGAGCACGGGCTCGTGCTGATCTTCGACGAGATCGCGACCGGGTTCGGGCGCACCGGGCACTTCTTCGGCGCCGACGCCGCCGGGGTGCGCCCGGACGTGGTGTGCGTCGGCAAGGCGCTCACCGGCGGCTACCTGTCGCTGGCCGCGGCGGTGTGCACCACCGAGGTGGCGCGGGGCGTGTCCGCCTCCGAGTCGGGGGCGCTCATGCACGGCCCGACGTTCATGGGGAACCCGCTGGCGTGCGCGGTCGCCTGCGCCTCCCTGGACCTGCTGTCCACTTCGGACTGGTCGGCGCAGGTGCGGCGGATCGGCGCGGGATTGCAGGCGCTGCACCGGATTCCGGCCGCCGAGGTGCGGGTGCTGGGCGCGGTCGGGGTAGTGCGGCTGGACCACCAGGTGGACGTGGCGCGGGCGACCGAGGCGGCGCTGGCGCACGGGGTGTGGCTGCGGCCGTTCCGGGACCTGATCTACACCATGCCGCCGTACGTGTGCGACGACGCGGACATCGCGGCCGTGTGCACCGCCATCGCCGCCGCGGCGGAGGCGGGATGAGCGGCTGGGACGGCTGGCTCGCCGCGCAGCGGGCCGAGCGGGAGCGCGCCGGGTTGCAGCGCGAGCTGCGGCCGCGGCCGGCCGACGACGAGCTGCTGGACCTCGCGGGCAACGACTACCTGGGCCTGCGCCGCCACCTGGAGGTGCGGCGCGCCGCCGCCGCTGCCGGCTGGGAGTGGGGCGCAGGCTCGGGCGCGTCGCGGCTGGTCACCGGCACCACGACGCTGCACGCCGAACTGGAACGGGAGCTCGCCGGCTTCACGGGCCGGGAATCGGCGCTGGTGCTCTCCACCGGCTACCAGGCCAACCTGGCCGCGGTCACCGCCCTGGCCGGGAAGGACGCGCTGGTCGTCTCCGACGCGCACGCGCACGCCTCGCTGATCGACGCCGCGCGGCTGTCCCGGGCGGCGATCGAGGTGGTGGCGCACAACGACGTGGCCGCGATCCGCGCGGCGCTGGCCGCGGCCGGGTCGCGGCGGGCGCTGGTGCTCACCGAATCGATCTTCTCGGTGCTGGGGGACGCGGCGCCGCTGCCGGAACTGGCCGCGGTGTGCGCCGAGCACGACGCGCTGCTCGTCGTCGACGAGGCGCACGGCCTCGGCGTGGCCGGGAGCGGCGGGCGCGGACTGGTGCACGCGCACGGACTGGCCGGGCACCCGCACGTGGTGCTGACCGCGACGCTGTCCAAGTCGTTCGGCGCGATGGGCGGCGCGGTGCTCGGCTCGGCCGCGCTGGTCGACCACCTGGTCAACCGGGCCCGCCCGTTCATCTTCGACACCGCGCTGGCACCGGCGCCGACGGCAGGGGCACTGGCCGCGCTGCGCGTGCTGCGGCGGGAGCCCGAGCTGCCGTCGCTGGTCCACCGGCGGGGCGCGGAACTGGCCGCGCGGCTCGGCGTGCCGCCCTCGGCGGGCGCGGTGCTGTCGGTGCCGATGCCGTCGCCGCGGTGCGCGCTCGCCGCGCAGGCCGCGGTGCTGGCCGCCGGGGTCCGCGTCGGGTGCTTCCGGCCGCCGTCGGTACCGGACGGGGTGTCCCGGCTGCGCGCCACCACCTCCGCCGCGCTCGACGACGCGGACTGGTCGCGCGCGGTCGACGTGCTCGCCCGGGTCGTCGACGAGCAGCGCGCGGCAGGGCGGCGGACCGCGTGATCACCGTGGTGACCGGGACCGACACCGGGGTCGGCAAGACCGTGACGACCGCGGCGCTCGCCGCCCGCTCCGGGCCGGGGACGCTCGTGGTGAAACCCGCGCAGACCGGGGTCGGCACCGACGAACCGGACGTGGACGTGGTGCGCGCGCTCGCCGGATGCGCGGTCGCCGAGCTGGTGCGGCTGGCCGACCCGCTCGCACCGGACACCGCGGCCCGGTTGCGCGGCGCGGAGATCCCGCCGGTGGCCGCGCACGCCGACCGCATCCGCGAGCTCGCCCGCGCGCGCGACCAGGTGATCGTGGAAGGGGCCGGCGGGGTGCTGGTGCGCCTCGACACCGCGGGCGGCACGGTGCTGGACCTGGCCGCCGAGCTCGCCCGGGACCACCCGGTGCGGGTGGTGCTGGTGACCCGGCTGGGCCTGGGCACGCTCAACCACACCGAGCTCGCGGTCGGCGCGCTGCGCTCCCGCGGCCTGGATCCCGTCCTGGTGCTCGGTTCGGTGCCCGCCGAGCTCGGCCAGGCCGAGCGGTGCAACCTCGCCGAACTTCCCCGCGTCACCGGAGCCCCCGTCGTCGGCGCACTCCCCTCGGGCGCCGGGAACCTCCCGCCGGGCCGCTTCCGCCACCTCGTCCCCACCTGGTTCACCGGGTGACCGGCCCTCGCGGCGGAAGCCGGTGCGACGTCAGCCGTTGACGAGACCGCCGTCGACGACGAGGTTCTGCCCGGTGACCGCGCGGGACCACCGGGAGGCGAAGAACAGCACCGCGTCGGCGAACTCCGCCGGGGTGACGACCCGCCGCAGCGGGGTGCTCGCGGCGATCCCGTCGAAGACCGCGGCGGGCGTGGCGGCGCTGGCGTCGGTGGTGCGCAGCAGCCCGCCGGAGACCATGTTCACCAGGATCCCGTCCGGGCCGAGGTCGGCGGCGAGGGTGCGGGTCAGCGACAGCAGCGCGGCCTTGCCCGCCGTGTAGTCGTGGTAGGGCACCACGGGGTGCTGGAACAGGTTGGTGCCGATGTTGACGATCCGGCCGCCGCCGCGTTCCCGCATCCCCGGCAGCGCGGCCTGGGCGACGTGCAGCGCGCCCCGGACCGTGCCGTCGAACTGCGCGGCGAACTCGTCCCAGCGGATCCGGTCCGCCGGGGAGCGCTGGTCGCCGTTGAAGGAGAAGTCGGCGAGCGCGTTGTTCACCACGGTCCCCACCGGCGCGCCGAAGTGCTCCCGGCCGGCGGTGAACAGGTCGGCGACCTGCCGCTCGTCGGTGACGTCGGCCCGCACGGCCAGCGCCCGGTCCGAGCCGATGCTCGCGGCGAGCTCCTCCGCCGCGTCCCGGCTGCGCCGGTAGTCGATCAGGACGCGGGCGCCCTGCTCGGCGAACGCCCGCACCAGGGCGGCCCCGAGCCCGCGCCCGCCACCGGTGATGAGCACCGGCTCGTCGACGATCCCCGCACTGCTCATGACCCTCCCGTCGGTGCGTCAGTCCACTTCGGCCGGACCGGTGAACTGGGCCCGGTGCAGCCGCGCGTAGGCGCCGCCCGCCGCGACCAGTTCGTCGTGGGTGCCCTGCTCGACGATGGCGCCGCGCTCCATCACCAGGATCACATCGGCGTCGCGGATGGTCGACAGCCGGTGCGCGATGACGAACGCGGTGCGGCCGGTCCGCAGCGTGGCCATGGCGCGCTGGATCAGGGCCTCGGTGCGGGTGTCCACCGAGCTGGTCGCCTCGTCGAGGATGAGGATCGCCGGGTCCGCGAGGAACGCGCGAGCGATGGTGATCAGCTGCTTCTCCCCCGCGCTGACCCCGGTACCCTCGTCGTCGATGACGGTGTCGTAGCCGTCCGGGAGGCTGCGGGCGAAGTGGTCGACGTGCGCGGCCTTCGCGGCGGCCACGACCTCCTCGCGGGTGGCGTTCTGCTTGCCGTAGGCGATGTTCTCCGCGATGGTGCCGCCGAACAGCCAGGTGTCCTGCAGCACCATGCCGGTGGCGGCGCGCAGCCGTTCCCGGGACATGGCGCTGGTGTCCTCGCCGTCGAGGGTGATCCGGCCACCGGTGATCTCGTAGAACCGCATCAGCAGGTTGACCAGCGTGGACTTGCCCGCGCCGGTGGGACCGACGATGGCGACGGTGGCACCGGGTTCGGCGACCAGCGACAGGTCCTCGATCAGCGGTTCGGCCGGGTCGTAGCGGAACGCGACGTGCTCGAACTCGACGCGGCCCCGAGGGCGTTCGGTCTTCGGCGCCAGGTCCGGGGACGGGTCCTGCTCGGGCGCGTCGAGCAGCGCGAAGACCCGTTCGGCGGAGGCCAGGCCGGACTGCACCAGGTTCGCCATGCTCGCGACCTGGGTGAGCGGCTGGCTGAACTGCCGCGAGTACTGCACGAACGCCTGCACGTCACCGATGGTCAACGCCCCGGCCGACACCCGCAGCGCGCCGACGACGGCGACGAGCAGGTAGTTCAGGTTGCTCAGGAACATCATGCTCGGCTGGATCACGCCGGACAGGAACTGCGCGCGGAACGAGGCCTTGGTCAGCGCCTCGTTGCGCTGCCGGAAGATCTCGGCGGCTTCGCGGCCGCGGCCGAACGCCTTGATGGTGGCGTGCCCGGTGTACATCTCCTCGACGTGCCCGTTGAGCTCGCCGGTGCTCTTCCACTGCGCCGCGAACTGCGGCTGCGCGCGCTTGCCGATCAGGATGGTGACCAGCGCCGAGATCGGGATGCTGACCAGGGCGAACACCGCCAGCAGCGGGGAGATGAAGAACATCACGGCCAGCACGCCGAGGATGGTCAGCACCGAGGTGATCACCTGCGAGAACGTCTGCTGCAGCGACTGCCCGACGTTGTCGATGTCGTTGGTGACCCGGCTGAGCACCTCGCCGCGGGACTGGCGGTCGAAGTGGCTCACCGGCAGCTTCGCCAGCTTCTCCTCCGCGTCGCGGCGCAACCGGCTGGCGGTGCGCTGCACGGCGCCGTTGATCAGCCGGGCTTGGGCGACGCCGAACAGCCAGGAGCCGAGGTACACCCCCAGCGCCACCAGCAGCACGGTGCCGACGGCGCCGAAGTCGACGCCGCCACCACCGACCCCGCCCGCGACGACGAGGTCGGTGGCCTTCCCGAGGTAGCGGGGTCCGAGGACGCTGAGCAGCACGCTCACCACGGCCAGCACCAGCACCGCGACCAGCAGCGGGCGTTCGGGCCGCAGCAGCCCGAGCAGGCGGCGGCCCGCGGTGGCGAACCCCTCCGGCCGGTTGGCGCCCGGTGATCCGGCGGGGGCGGCGGGCCGCCCGGGGG
>NZ_JAIUKB010000150.1:0-16525 GCF_020176785.1 Saccharopolyspora sp. 6V
CCACCCGCCACCCCCGCGCAGGCCGCGGAACCGGCCGAGCAGCCGGACGACGACGACCAACCCGCCGCCGTGCAACCGGCGAAACCCATCGCACCCCGCCCCGAACAGCAGGCCGTCCAGCCCACGCCCGTCACCGAGGACGGACCGCCCTGCCCGTCCTGCGGAACCCCGAACCCGACCACCCGGCGGTTCTGCGTCCGCTGCGCGAGCGCGCTCAACCCCGACCCCGACGAACGGCCCACGAAGATCCGGTGGCGGAAGCGGCCGGACCGCGGACGGCTCCGCTGGCTCTGGCGCAGGCTCGCGATCCTCGGCACCGTGCTCGCCGTCGTCCTCGGCGGCTACCTGCTGTGGCCGTTCGGCACGTGGCTCGTGCAGGACGTGCTGGACAAGACGCTGGAGAAGGAGCAGATCACCCCGTCCAAGACCACGGCCAGCATCGAACTCCCCGGCCACCCCGCCGGGTTCGCCACCGACGGCATCACGAACCAGTACTGGGGCACGCCCGGCCCGGGCGAATGGATCGAGTTCGAGTTCGAGCGGCCGAGGCGCCTGCTCGGGACGGTCATCACCGTCGGACCGTCCACGGACGTCAAGAAGTTCCCGACCGAGGCCCACCCGTCCCTGGTCGAGATCACCACCACCGACTCGCGCGGCCGGACCGAGACCCGGCAGCAAGCCCTCCCCAGCACCACGGAGGCGACGCCCGTCGAGATCCGCCGCAGCGACGTCGTCCGGATCCGCCTGAAGGTCTTGGAAGCCCGGGGGCTCACCGCGGGCAAGCACGTCGCGCTGGCCGAGGTCGAGTTCTTCGTCCGGAAATGACCCCCGCGCACGACGACATCGGCGCGCCTCCCGCTGCGGGAGGCGCGCCGATGAAGATCACCGAAGGGTCGTGCGCGGCGCTACGTGGCGTCGTCGTTGCCGCCGGCCGGCGCCTGCGACGGCGTGGTGTCCAGCTTCGACGGGCGGTGGTCGATCTTCGACGCCTCGTCCAGGCCGACACCGTCCATGCCCTGCCCGGCGAGCTTCCGCGCCTTCGACCGGTCCTGCGCCCGGCAGATCACCAGCGCGATCACGAACAGCACCACCAGGCACGCGGCCAGCGCCAGCATCGAGAACGGGTCCTGGCCCGGGGTGGCGACGGCCGCCAGCACGAACAGGCCGAACACGATGCCCCGCCACCAGCTCTTCAGCTTCGCGTAGCTGACCACACCGGCCCGGTTCAGCATCACCAGCACCAGCGGCATCTCGAAGCTGATCCCGAACATCAGCAGCATCAGCAGCACGAAGTTGATGTACTCGCCACCGGTCAGCGCGGTGAAGAACGCGCCCCCGCCGAAGCCGGTCATGAATGCCAGGCCCTCGGGCACCACGAAGTAGGCCAGCACGCCGCCCGCGACGAACAGCAGGCTGGCGATGCTCACGAACGTGCGGGCGAACTTGCGCTCGTTCGCGTGCAGGCCCGGCGTGATGAACGCCCACAGCTGGTACAGCCACAGCGGGCTGAACAGCAGCGAACCCACCGCGATGCCCACCTTCAGCTGCAGCATGAAGACTTCGAACGCCTTCGTCTGCAGCAGCTGGCACTCGCCGTTCGGGCTGAAGCGCACGCTGGCCGGCAGCTGGCAGTACGGGTGGATCAGGATGTCGCTGAGCTTCGGCAGTCCGAAGATCTCGTGCGAGAACCAGATGAAGCCGAGGATCGCGCCGACCAGAATGCCGAAGGCCGCCCAACCGAGCCGATACCTCAGTTCGTAGAGGTGATCGATGAGGGTCATGGTGCCGTCGGGGTTGTGCCGGCGACCCCAACGGCGGCGGTCACTGCGCCACGGGTTCAAACGGCGCAACGGGTTTGAACTCACCGTGCGTTCCGTCTCCGATCAGTTCTTGTTCTGGTTGCGCTGCGGCTCTTCCGCGTTGGTCGCGGTCACCGGCGCGCTCGGCTCACCGGCGGTGAGCTGCTGCGGCTCGGAGGCGGTTTCCTTCTCCCGCTTGGCAGCGGCTTCGTCTTCCTTCATGCCGCGCGCCTCGGCCTTGAACACGCGCGCGGACTGGCCGAGCGAACGCGCCATCTGCGGCAGCTTGGTGGCACCGAACAGCAACACCAGCACAGCGACGATGAGTACGAGTTCCCACCCACCTGGCAAACCCATCAGTGCACACCTTTCTCGGGGCTTCCTGCGACCGCAATGGTACGCGGGCGGATGACGCTCTCATAGGCCGTCACGTGGCACCTTTACGCCGCTCTGCGAGCGCCACGTGGAGTCCCGCGACTCGTGCTTTCAGCAGACCCGAGCGGTTCGACACGTCCGCGGTGACCTCGCGTTGCACCGCGCGCACCCTGCGCAGCAGCACGAAGAACCTGATCAGCAGGGCGAGCAGGAGCAGCACTCCCACCACGAACAGCACAAGACTCCACACGTACGGCACCGGATCACCGTAGCGCGCTCGGCGGCCGCCGCCGCAGCGGCGTGGCCGGGCCCCCGGCGGGCGCCGACGACTTCCGGAACCGCCACCCCGACGGACCCGGCACCCACCCGGGAACGCCCCGGGCGTCGCCGGACGACGAGCCGGAGCTCACCCCAACACCGAGCCGTCCGAGTCCCGCGACGAGCGGCTGTCGCCCCACCGGCGCGCCGGGCGCCGTCGAGGGCGAGCAGGTGTTCGTCGTCGGCAGCGGGACCGCGCACCGCCCGGCCCGCTCCGGTCAGGCCGAGGGCAGGTGCCGCACCCGTGCCAGCGCCGCTTCCGCCCGCCCGCGCACGTCCTCGGCCAGGTCGCTCGGCTCCACCACGCGGCCCTGGCCGCCCAGCCCGAGCACGAGCCGCACCATCCACGAGCGGTCCGAGTACCGCATCCGCACCCGGATCCGCCCCTCCGGCAGCTCGGTGAGCTCGTCCACCGGGTAGTACTCGCTGACCCAGCGGGCGTCCCGGTCCAGCTCCAGCAGCGCGCTCGGCTGATCCGGCATCGGCCGGAACAGCCCGGCGGAGAAGTCGGTGGGTTCGGCGTCCCGCGGCGGCCGGGCCGGTTCGTCGAGCACGTCGGCCGCGTCGATGCGGTCCAGCCGGAAGCGGCGGACCGCCACGGCCGAGCGGCACCACGCCTCCAGGTAGCTGCGGCCGTCGACGATCACCAGCCGCATCGGGTCCACGGTGCGTTCGCTGATCTCGTCCCGGGACGCCGTGTAGTACCGCATCCACAGCGCGCGGTGCTCGGTCGCGGCGTGCTGCACGGCTTCCTGCACACCTGGCGCGATGGGACCCTCCCGCCCGGTGAGCCCGACCACGACCCCGGTCGGACCTGCCTGGCCGACGGCCTCCTCCACCTTCGACAACGCACGCTGCACCGCCTCGGTGTCGGCGATGCCGGGCGTGTCGGCGAGTGCGCGCAGCGCCACCAGCAGCGAGGTCGCCTCCGAGGCCGTCATCCGCAGCGGGCGGCGCATCCCCGCGTCGTAGGTGACGGTGATGGTCTCGCTCTCGAAGGAGAGGTCGATCAGGTCGCCCGGCCCGTAGCCGGGGAGGCCGCACATCCACAGCAGTTCCAGGTCCCGCCGCAGCTGCTGCTCCCCGACGCCGAAGTCCGCCGCCGCGTCGGCCACCGGGATGCCCGGCCTGCTCAGCAGGTACGGCACCAGTGCCAGCAGCCGTGGCAACCGCTGCGTCGCCCCGGCCGTCATCCCCGCACCTCCCCCGCCTCGTCGCCGCGGGCTCCGGCGGCTGCCGCGGCCCCCAAGTGCGCTTCGTGCACCGATTTCCGCAGCACGTCCGGCTCCAGCACCACCACGTCCGGCCCGTGCCCCGCGATCCAGGATGCCGCCGAGTCCGGGTACGACAGCTCCAGCTCCAGCACGTCCCCCTCGATCCCGTCCAGCCGCATCGAGTCCACCACCGACGCCCGGCGGCGCAGGCCCTGGGCCCGCCCCGGCACGACCCACAACCGCACCGGCGTGCTCGGCGGCGCTTCGCGCTGCTCCCCGGCGACCATCGTCAGCAGGTCCACGTCCGGCGGCCTGGTGACCGCACCCGCCCGGCCCTGCGCCTTCGGTTCACCCTGCACGCGGGACAGCCGGAAGCAGCGCGGCGCCCGCCGATCCCGGTCGTGCCCGACCAGATACCAGCGCCCTCGCCAGGCCACCACTCCCCACGGCTCGACGGTGCGCTGCTGCGCCCGGACCTCGTTCGGCCTCCGGTAGTCGAAGGTGACCACCCGGCCGGCCTGCACGGCGGCCAGCAGCGCGGGGAACGCGGGCTCGCTGGTGCGCACCTTCGGTTCGATGGTGCCCGCGGCCCGGTCGTCGACGTCCACCCCGGCGGCTCGCAGCTTCAGCAGCGCGCCCCGCGCCGCACCGGTGAGCTCCGGGGAGTCCCAGAGCCGCAGCGCCAGCGCCACCGCCGCCGCCTCGTCCGGTTCCAACCCGATGTCGCCGAGTTCGTAGTCCCGCCGGGCGATCCGGTAGCCGTCGGCGGCGTCGAACGCCGAGTTCCGGCCGGTCTCCAACGGCACGCCCAGGTCCCGCAACTCGGACTTGTCGCGCTCGAAGGTCCGGAAGAACGCCTCGTCATTGGGCGCGTCGGTGTAACCCGGAACAATCCCCCTGATTCGCTCCGCCGTCAGGTACTGGCGCGTCGAGAGCAGGCACAGCACCAGGTTCACCAAGCGTTCAGCACGCGCAGTGGCCACTTTGAAACTCTAGCTCCATCGCAGTTGATCAGGACTTTCGGGCACGTCCGGCACGGGTGGTCCGCGTCCTCGGCCGCGGTGGACGTGCCGTTTCGCCCGCGGTGCGCGGCCGGCCTTCGGCTCATTGATTTCACTCGACACTGAAGGTGTCGTGGCCGTGAAGTCGTTCATCACTCCTCCTCCGCTCCTAGACTGCGGTCATGCCAGCGCCCGCCGACGCCCCCGGTCCGGTCCTGCTCATCACCGGCGCCTCCCGCGGGATCGGCGCCGCCACCGCGCGAGCCGCGGCCCGTGCCGGCCACCGGCTCGCCCTGCTCTCCCGATCAGCGGACGCGCTGGCCGAGCTGGTCCGCGAACTGGACACATCCGCGACCCCGGCCGGGGAGTCCCGCACGCTCGCCGTGCCCTGCGACGTCACCGACTGGGACGACCTCAGCACCGCCGTGGCGCGGGTCGAGCAGCACTTCGGCAGGCTCGACGCCGCGTTCGCCAACGCGGGCCGCAGCGTCGCGACCTCCTTCCTCGGCACCGACGGTGCGGACCCCGCGGACTGGCGGGACATGGTGCTCACCAACGTGCACGGCGCCGCCCTCACCGCACGGGCCACGCTCCCCGCGCTGGTGCGCACCCGCGGCCACCTGCTGCTGACCGGATCCGCGGCGGGGCGCGGCATCCGGCCGGGAAACCTCTACTCCGCCACGAAGTGGGCGGTGACCGGCATGGCGCAGAACATCCGCGCGGAGTGCGTCGGCACCGGTGTCCGCGTCACCCTGCTGCAGCCGGGCCTGGTCGAGACCGGAATGAACACCCCCGAGCAGGCCGACCGGCCGAAGCTGCGCGCGGCCGACGTCGCCGAAGCGGCGCTCTACGCGCTAGCCCAGCCCGCCACCGTCGACGTCAACGAACTGCTCATCCGCCCCACCGGCCAGCACCCGCTGCGCTGAGCCCGCCGCCGCACCCGAGGCCGCCGGTACGCGAGGCCACCGCCACGACGGCGAGCCGCTCCCGCACCACGACGCTGCGGCCCGGGGCCCGGGGCCCGGGGGCACGGGACCCGGCGGCGGAGGGCACTAGTCCCGCGCGCTGATCCCGTACAGGTTCCCCTCCGGATCCGCGAACTGCGCCCACCTCGTGGTCCCGCCGGGGTCCCACGGCGCGGCCTGCGGCTCGACCGGAAACGACACGCCCTTCGCGCTGAGTTCGGCGAAGGTCGCGTCGAGGTCGTCCGAGTCGAACCACACCGTGCTCATCGGCCCGCGCTGCTCCCGGATGCGGGCGGCGAGCTCCGGATCTCCGGCGGCGAGCACCAGGTACGTCCGCGCACCCGGTGGTCGCACCTCGATCCACCGGTCGCCATCGCCGTACGGCGCATCGGTGAGCACCTCGAACCCGAGGGTTCCGGCGAAGAACTCCACCGCGCGCCCCTGGTCGACGACGTGGAGCACGGCGAACTTCGGCTGAGTGATCATGGTGCGGTCCTTCCCACGAGCGGCACTGCGAGATCAAGCCTATCCGAACCCGTGTTCGAACGGGCGATCTCGGGTGGCGCTTCACCGCATCGTGTGGGCCCCGCAGCGACGACCCGCTACAACGACCCGATCAGCCGCTCCACCCGCTCGTCCACCGCGCGGAACGGGTCCTTGCACAGCACGGTGCGCTGCGCCTGGTCGTTCAGCTTCAGGTGCACCCAGTCGACGGTGAAGTCGCGCCCGGCCGCCTGCGCGGCGGCGATGAAGTCCCCGCGCAGCTTCGCCCGGGTGCTCTGCGGCGGCGTGTCCTTCGCGGCCTCGATCTCCCCGTCCTCGGTGGCGCGGTCGACCAGGTCCTTGCGCTGGAGCATGTCGAACAGCCCCCGGCCGCGCCGGATGTCGTGGTAGGCGAGGTCGAGCTGCGCGATGCGGGGGCTGGACAGCTCCAGCCCGTGCTTGCTGCGGTAGCGCTCCAGCAGCCGCAGCTTGATCGCCCAGTCCACCTCGCGGTCGATCGACGAGTAGTCCTGCGACTCCACCGCGTCCAGCGCCCGGCCCCACAGGTCCAGGATCCGCTCGGACATCGGGTCGGAGCCGCGGCGGGCCACGTGGTCCACCGCCCGGCTGTGGTACTCGCGCTGGATGTCCAGCGCCGAGGCCTCCCGCCCGCCGGCCAGCCGGACCGTCCGCCTGCCGGTGAGGTCGTGGCTGATCTCGCGGATCGCGCGGATCGGGTTGTCCAGGCTGAAGTCGCGGAACTGCACGCCGCTCTCGATCATCTCCAGCACCAGGTGCGCGGTGCCCACCTTGAGCAGCGTCGTCACCTCGGACATGTTCGAGTCGCCGACGATCACGTGCAGCCTGCGGTAGCGCTCGGCGTCCGCGTGCGGCTCGTCCCGGGTGTTGATGATCGGCCGCGACCGGGTGGTGGCGCTGGAGACGCCCTCCCAGATGTGCTCGGCGCGCTGCGACAGGCAGTACACCGCGCCGCGCGGGGTCTGCAGCACCTTGCCCGCCCCGCAGATCAGCTGCCTGGTCACCAGGAACGGCAGCAGCACGTCCGCGATCCGGGAGAACTCGCCGGACCGCCCGACCAGGTAGTTCTCGTGGCAGCCGTAGGAGTTGCCCGCCGAGTCGGTGTTGTTCTTGAACAGGAAGATGTCCCCGCCGATGCCCTCGTCGGCCAGGCGGCGTTCGGCGTCGACGAGCAGGTCCTCCAGGATCCGCTCCCCCGCCTTGTCGTGGGTGACCAGCTGGGTCAGGTCGTCGCACTCGGCGGTGGCGTACTCCGGGTGCGAGCCGACGTCGAGGTAGAGGCGGGCGCCGTTGCGCAGGAACACGTTCGAGGAACGTCCCCACGACACGACCCGCCGGAACAGGTACCTGGCGACCTCGTCCGGGGAGAGCCGACGCTGCCCGTGGAAGGTGCAGGTGACCCCGAACTCGGTTTCGATGCCGAAGATCCGCCGCTGCATGCCTCCACAGTAGGCGCTGCGGCGGCCATCGGCGGTCCGCCGTTCGGGCATCGGTAGCGTGCGGGACGTGCAGACGTGGCTTCCCAAGATCACCCGCAAGGTGGACGCGGTGGACCGCGACCTGGCCCGGCGCAGCGCCGCCCTCCCCCGCACCGCCGCCGACACCGCCGTGAAGGCCCTGAGCACCGCCGCGAACCACAGCGCGCTGTGGCTCTCGGTCGCCGCCGGGCTGGCGGTCCGCAAGGGAGCGCCGCGGCGTGCCGCGCTGCGCGGGGTCGCGGCGATCGCGGCGGCCAGCGCTGCGACGAACCTGCTGGGCAAGCCGCTGTTCCCGCGGCGGCGCCCGGCCGCGCGGCTGGTCCCGCGGCACCGCAGGCTCAGCGATCCGCCGCGCTCCTCCTCCTTCCCGTCCGGGCACGCCGCCTCCGCGGCCGCGTTCGCCACCGCGGTGGGGATGGAGTCGCCCGCGCTCGGGCTGGCGGTGGCCCCGGTCGCCGCCGCCGTCGGCTACTCGCGGGTGCACACCGGGGTGCACTGGCCCAGCGACGTGGTGTGCGGCGCCGCGATCGGCGCGGGCCTGGCGTGGGCGACGCGGCGCTGGTGGCCGTTGCGCCCGGATGAGGCGGCCGCGGTGCGCCACCCGGCCGACGTGCCGGCGCTGCGCGACGGGGAAGGCGTGCTGGTGCTGGTCAACCCGGGTTCCGGGGACGGCACCTTCGATCCGGAGCACTGGGTGAGCACCCGCTGGCCCGCGGCGAAGGTGGTGCTCGCGGAGCCGGGCCGCGACGTGGTCGCGGACCTCGCCGACCGGCTGGACCAGGAGGGCGCCACGATCCGCGCGTTGGGCGTGGCGGGTGGCGACGGCACCGTGGCCGCGGTCGCGGCGCTCGCCACCACCAGGGGGATCCCGCTCGCGGTGCTCTCGGCGGGCACGTTGAACCACTTCGCCAGGGACGCCGGGGTCTCCGACTCCGATTCGGTGGCCGACGCGGTGGAGCAGGGCACGGCGGTACGCGTCGACCTGGGCGGGGTGACCGTGGACGACCGGCCGACGCGCTGGTTCCTCAACACCGCCAGCATCGGCGGCTACCCGGACCTGGTCCGGTTCCGGGAGCAGTGGACCGGGCGCTGGGGCAAGTGGCCCGCGGGAGCGGCGGCGCTCGCGCGGGTGCTGTACGAGTCGAGCCCGTTGGACGTGGAGCTCAACGGGGTGCGGCGGCAGGTCTGGATCCTGTTCGCGGGCAACGGTTCGTACGCGCCGCGCGGGTTCGCGCCCTCATGGCGGCCGCGGCTGGACGGCGGCAGGCTCGACGTCCGCTACGTGCGCGCCGACGTCCCCTGGTCCCGGTTGCGGTTCGTGCTGGCGGCGATGACCGGCGCGCTGCACCGCAGCCGCACCTACGTGGAGCGGGAGCACCGCTTCCTGGACGTCCGGGTGCACGGTCCCGCGGTGGCGGTGGCCACCGACGGCGAGATCGGGGCGCCGGGCAACCGGTTCGCGTTCGCCGCGCACGGCCAGATGCTGAGCGTGTACCGGCGCGAGCTCGGCTAAGCGCGGGCGCGACCTCGACCGGGCACCGGCTCGACCGGAGCACGAACTGGACCGGGCAACCGCTCGACCAGAGCACTCGACCGACCAGGCACCGGCCGACCACGGCACCGAATCGACCTCCGCACCGGCCAGGCGCAAGCTCGACGGCACCGAGCTCGACCCGGGCGGACCCGCCTAGGACCGGGCCGCGACGAGCGCTCGGGCCGCTCGTCCGGCGTCGGCGGCGGCGTCGCCGGGCACGACCGATCCCACGACCAGCGCGCCTTCGTGCAGGTACAGCAGTTCCCTCGCGAGCCGGCCGGAGTCCACGATTCCCGCCTCCTCGGTCAGCCGCTCGAACAGCTCCAGCAGCCAGCGCTTCTCGTCCGCGGCGATCCGCCGCGCCGGGTGCGCGCCATCGGGCAGTTCGGCGAGCGCGTTGATGAAGGCGCAGCCCCGCGAGTGCCGCGCGGTCCACTCGGCGAGCGCGTCGAACGGCGCAGTCACCCGGTCCAGCGCGGACAGCCCGGGGCGGTCGAGGGAGGCGGTGACCTCGGCGCGCCACCGCTGGTCGCGTTCGGCGAGGTAGGTGGCGACCAGGACGTCCTTGGAGCCGAACCGGTCGTAGAGCGTCCGCTTGGTCACCCCGGAGCGGGCGGCGATCAGGTCCACGCCGACGGCGGTGATGCCGAGTTCGTAGAACAGCGTCGCCGCCGCATCGAGGATGCGTCGTGCGCCGGGGGTGAGGATCTGCGGGTCCAACGGCATTGTGTTCACCGATCGGTGCACCTTACGCTCGCGTCGACTTCACCGACCAGTGTACCCGCGTGCGGAGGCCCCGATGACCGTTCCCAGCACCATGACCGCAGCCCGCCTGACCGGCCACGGCGGCCCCGAGGCCCTGGAACTCGCCGACGTCCCGGTCCCCGTGCCCGCCGAAGGTGAAGTCCTGGTCCAGGTCGGCGCCGTCGCGCTGAACAACACCGACCTGTGGACCCGCGAAGGCGCCTACGGCCGCCCCGGAGACCCCACCGCTCGCGCGGGCTGGCGCGGCCCCGTCGACTTCCCCCGGATCCAGGGCGCGGACGTCGCGGGCACCGTCGTCGACGTCGGCGCGGCCGTCGACCCGGGCCTCCGCGGCACCCCCGTGCTGCTCGACCCCGCGATCTACGACGGGGACGGCGAGCACGCGAACCCGGTCGGGCTGCTCGGCAGCGAACGCGACGGCGGCTACGCGCGGTACGTCACCGCGCGCGCCGACCGGGCGCACGACATGAGCGGATCACCGCTGGACGACGCGGAACTCGCCTGCTTCCCCACCGCCTACGGCACCGCGCTGGGCATGCTGGAACGGGGCGACGTGCGCGACGGGCACACCGTCGTCGTCACCGGCGCATCCGGCGGGGTCGGGCTGGCGCTGGTGCAACTGGCCGCGGCACGCGGCGCGGAAGTGCTCGCGATCAGCAGCGCCGGAAAGCTCGACGCGGTGCGCGCGGCCGGCGCCACCGAAGTCCTGGACCGCGCCGAGCAGCCCTGGGACGGCGTCGCGGTGGGCCGGGTCGACGTGGTCCTCGACGTCGCCGCGGGTGAGAACATCCCGCGCGGCCTGCCCGCGGTGCGCGACGGCGGACGGTGGGTGGTGGCCGGGGCGCTCGCTGGTCCGCTGGTCGAACTCGACGTGCGGCGGCTGTACCTGCACAACATCGCGCTCGTCGGATCGAGCATGCACACCCCGGCGCACTTCCGGCAGCTCGCCGAGATCGCCCGCAGCGGCCGGGTCCGCCCGGTCGTCGCCGCCACGTACGGGCTCGCCGACGTGCACCGGGCGCAGGCGGAACTCGCCTCGCGGCGCCACGTCGGCAAGCTCGTGCTGGTCGGCTGACCTACTCGCCGTTCGCGGAGCCGTTCCCGCCGTCCGAGGAGTCCGCGGACTCTTCGGAGCTCTCGGACTCGGCGGCGGGCTTCGGCAGCAGCGCCTCCAGCGCCGCGCCCGCGATGCGCCGGAACGTGCGGTGCGGCCGGGACCGCTCCAGCACGGCGACCTCCAGCTGCTTGGCGCCGAGCTCCCGGGTGCTCTCCCCGCTCGCGGCGAGCGCCTTCACCGACAGCTCCACCGCCGGACCCAGCTCCATGCCGTCCTCGAACGAGTCCTTCATCGTCGAGTTGATCGTGTCGGCCTGCCCGCCCATCACCACGAACTGCGGTTCGTCCACGATCGAACCGTCGTAGGTGAGCCGGTAGAGCTGGTCGGTCTCGGCGGTCTGCCCGACCTCGGCGACGCAGATCTCCACCTCGAACGGCTTGATCTGCTCGGTGAAGATGGCGCCCAGGTGCTGGGCGTAGGTGTTGGCCAGCGACCGGCCGGTGACATCCCGCCGGTCGTAGGAGTACCCGCGGAAGTCCGCGATGCGCACCCCCGCCACCCGCAGGCTCTCGAACTCGCTGTAGCGGCCGACGGCGGCGAACCCGAGCCGGTCGTAGATCTCGGAGACCTTGTGCAACGTGGTGGAGGGGTTCTCCGCCACGAACAGCACGCCTCCCGCGTACTTGAGCACCACCACGCTGCGACCCCGGGCGATGCCCTTGCGGGCCAGCTCGGAGCGCTCCCGCATCAGCTGTTCGGGGGAGGTGTAGAACGGCATCGTCACGGCTGTGCACTCCTGGATCGAATCGTTCGGCAGCCCCGCCAGGCGGGGAACGGCATCGTCGGGGGAATGCGGCGTCAGCCGCCGGGGTTCTCGCGCCTGCCCTGGACGACTTCTTCGGCGATGGCGGCGGCCTGCTGGTCGTCCAGCCGGACCGCGCCCTCCTCGGCCGTGATCGTCACGACGGTCGGGTAGATCCGCCGGGACACGTCCGGGCCGCCGGTGGCGGTGTCGTCGTCGGCCGCGTCGTAGAGCGATTCGACCGCGTTGCGCACCGCGGAATCCACGTCGGCGTCCGGGTCGTGCCGCTTCTTCAGCGCCGACTTCGCGAACACCGAACCGGACCCGACGGCGTGGTAGCCGCCGGACTCGGCGTAGCGGCCGCCGGTGATGTCGTAGGAGATGATCCGGCCCGCCCGGTCCGGGTCCTCGGCCGCGGTGTCGAACCCGGCGAACAGCGGCAGCACCGCCAGCCCGGCCATCGCGCCCTGCAGGTTGCCGCGCAGCATCGTGGCGAGCTTGTTCGCCTTGCCGTCCAGGGACAGCGGCACGCCTTCGAGCTTCTCGTAGTGCTCCAGCTCGATCGCGTACAGCCGCACCATCTCCAGCGCGATGCCCGCGGTGCCCGCGATGCCCACCGCCGAGTAGGAGTCGGTGACGTAGAGCTTGTCCATGTCCCGCTGGGCGATGAGGTTGCCCATGGTGGCGCGGCGGTCGCCGGCCAGCAGCACCCCGCCGCGGAAGGTCAGCGCGACGATGGTGGTGCCGTGCGGCGCCTCGACGACGCCCTGCGGGACGTCCCGGTTGCCCGGCAGCAGCTCCGGCGCGGTGACCTGGAGGAAGTCGGTGAACGATGAGGATCCGGAGGTGAGGTAGGCAGCGGGCAGGGCCTGACCCGGAAAGTTCCGAGCCGCGCTGGATTCCATCGGCGACATCGTCTCCTGCTTCGAAGGACTGCCCCGCCGCCGAGACGGCGAGGCCGGTTGATCTGGGCCGTACCGCAACTCTAATCAAGATCGCCCGCGTCGGCGAAGATCGCGTCCGCCCGCGTGGCGCAGGGCCGCCGGGCGAGGTCCCGGCGGCCGCGCGGTGTCGGTGCCTACTGGCCGCCCTTCTGCACGTAGGCGCGGACGAAGTCCTCGGCGTTCTCCTCGAGGACGTCGTCGATCTCGTCCAGGATGGCGTCGACGTCTTCGCCGAGCTTCTCGCGACGTTCCTGGCCGGCGGCTTCCGGACCCGATTCCTCGTCCCCGTCGCCGCCGTCGGGCCGCTGGACCTTTTCCTGGGACATCTCGCCCTCCCGGTGGTTGTCCGTTGGATGCCGGGCTGGTCGAACGGTCGTCGAACAAAGGGCATCCTGAGAGGAACAGTACCTAGCGGAACCCCTGTTCGCCCACATCCGAGCGGGCATTCTTGCGATCTTTCGCGCCCGGCGGAGACGGCGTTCCGGATCGTGGTCAGCCCCGGGTGAGCGAGTCCACCAGCTCCTCGGCGCTGGAGGCGGCGTCGAGCAGTTCGCCCACGTGGGCGCGGGTGCCGCGCAGCGGTTCCAGGGTGGGGATGCGCACCAGCGATTCCCGGCCCAGGTCGAAGATGACCGAGTCCCAGGAGGCGGCGGCGACCGCGGCCGGGTAGCGCTCCAGGCAGCGGCCCCGGAAGTAGGCGCGGGTGTCCTCCGGCGGGCTGGTGACGGCGGCGCGCACCTCGTCCTCGGTGACGAGCCTGCGCATGGAGCCGCGGGCCACCAGCCGGTTGTACAGGCCCTTGTCCAGCCGCACGTCGGAGTACTGCAGGTCGATCATGTGCAGCTTCGGCGAGGCCCAGCCGAGGTTGCCGCGCTCCCGGTAGTGCTCCAGCAGCCGCAGCTTCGCGGGCCAGTCGAGCCGGTCCGCGCAGTCCATCGGGTCCCCGCCGAGCAGGTCCAGCACCTCGCCCCAGGTCGCCAGCACGTCCTGGGCGGCCTGGTCGCCGCCGTGCTCGGCGACGTGCCGCGCCGCCCGGTCGTGGTACTCGCGCTGCAGGTCGAGGCCGGTGAACCGGCGCCCGTCGGCGAGCTCCACGATCTGGCGCAGCGTCGGGTCGTGGCTGATCAGGTGCACCGCCTGCACCGAGTCGGCCAGCTTGAGGTCGTCGAAGCGCTCCCCGGCCTCGATCATGTCCAGCACCAGCGCGGTCGTGCCGACCTTCAGGTACGTGGAGGTCTCGGCGAGGTTCGCGTCGCCGATGATGACGTGCAGCCTGCGGTACTTGTCGGCGTCGGCGTGCGGCTCGTCGCGGGTGTTGATGATGCCGCGCTTGAGCGTGGTCTCCAGGCCGACCTCGACCTCGATGTAGTCCGAGCGCTGGGAGAGCTGGAAGCCCGGCTTCTCCCCCGCCTGCCCGAGGCCGACCCGCCCGGAACCGCACATCACCTGGCGGGACGCGAAGAACGGGGTGAGCCCGGCGATCACCGAGGTGAACGGGGTGTCCCTGGCCATCAGGTAGTTCTCGTGGGTGCCGTAGCTGGCGCCCTTGCCGTCGACGTTGTTCTTGTACAGCTGCATCTGGGCGGTGCCGGGCACGCTGGCCGCCTTGATCGCGGCCTCCTCCATCACCCGTTCGCCCGCCTTGTCCCAGACGACGGCGTCGCGCGGGTTGGTGACCTCGGGCGCCGAGTACTCGGGGTGGGCGTGGTCGACGTAGAGCCGGGCGCCGTTGGTGAGGATGACGTTGGCCGCGCCGAGGTCGTCGCTGTCGTTGCCGTTGTTCTGCGGCGCCGCCGCGCCCAGGTCGAAGCCGCGCGCGTCCCGCAGCGGTGATTCCACCTCGTAGTCCCACCGGGCACGGCGGGCCCGCGGGATGTCGGCCGCGGCCGCGTAGGCGAGCACGATGTGCGTGGAGGTCAGCACCGGGTTCGCCGTCGAATCGCCGGGCACGACGATGCCGTACTCCACTTCGGTTCCCATGATCCGCCGCATACCTGGAAGCCTACGGGTTCCGGGCCGGGAAGCAGAGTTTCCGGCGGTCCCGGTTACACCTGGCGGGTGGTCCCGGGAACCGCGTTCCCGGTTTCCCGCCGATGATCTCTGCGAGGATGCGGGCGTGGGAGCTCAGGACGAACAGGTGGCGGTGTACGACGAGTCGGGCCGGGTCGCGGGGTCCGCGCCGCGCTGGCGGATGCGGCGGGACGGGTTGTGGCACGCGGCCACGTCCATCCTGGTGCGCTCGGTCGACGGCGGGTCGGTCTACGTGCACCGGCGCACCGAGCACAAGGACGTCAACCCCGGCGCGCACGACTGCTTCGCGGGCGGGGTCGTCGCCGCGGGCGAGGACCCCGCGGCAGGCGCGGAGCGGGAGCTGGCCGAGGAGCTGGGCGTCCGGGGCGTGCCGCTGCGGTTCCTGTTCCGCTCGGTGTTCGAGCAGGGCTCGGTGCGCCACCACGGCTTCGTCTACGAGGCGCGCTGGGACGGGCCGATGGTGCACCAGCCGGAGGAGGTCGCCGACGGCTGGTGGATGCCGCTGGACGAGCTGCGCGCGCGCCTCGCGGATCCGGGCTGGCCGTTCGCCGCCGACAGCAGGCAGTTCGTCCACGAGTGGTTCGACCGCCAGGACGCCGGCTGACGCTCGCGCGCTCAATGCCAGGGCATCGATGCGCGCTCGCCCCAGTACGTGGCGGGATCCCTGGTCAGCGCGGCGAGCTCGTCCAGGTCGGTCCCGTCGAGCCGCACCTCGGCCGCCGCCAGGTTCGAGTCCAGCTGCGCCACGTCGGCGGGCCCCACGAGCACGACGTCCGCCCACGGCTGGGCGAGCACGTGCGCCAGCGCCACCGCGTCCGGCGTGGCCCCGTGCCGCCGCGCGACCCTGGCCAGCAGTTCCGGCGGATTCACGGCGAGCCTGCCGTTGGCCAGGGACTCCTTCACCAGCACCCGCCAGCCGCCGTGGTGCGCCTCCGCCAGCGCCCGCCCCACCGAGGGCTCCAGCGAGTTCCAGGTGGACTGCACGGCGCTGAACAGCTGGGTGCCGCCGATCTCCAGCTCCCAGGCCCGCTCCACGGCGTCGGCCTGCGCGGCGCCGCTGGTGGAGAACCCGAGCCGCACCCCGGAGTCGCGCAACCTGGCGAGCTCGTGCTGCAGCGCCAGGTCGTCGAACAGCGGGCTCTCCGGGGTGAGCGAATGCACCTGGTAGAGGTCGACCCGGTCGCCGAGCAGCTCGCGGGTCTGCGCCCACTGCTCCCGGAGGCGTTCCACCGAGTGCTCCTTGACCTCGTGCACCTCGGTCTCGATCCGCCACTCCGCGACGTAGGCGTAACCCCACTTGCTGGAGACGGTGACGTCGCCGTGCCCGCGCTCGGCGAGCCAGCCGGCGAGGAACTCCTCCGCGCTGCCGTACGAGCGGGCCGCGTCCACCCACCGGATGCCGCGCGCGAAGGCCGCGTCGAGCACCTGGGCGGTGTGCTCCCGCATCGCCTCGGCGGTCCGGTGCGCGGGCAGCGCGTCGCTGCGACCGACGTTGATGTAGGCGGGGCGGCCGAGCGCGGCCAGACCGAGTCCGAACCGGTCCGCAGACGTGGAGATCATGCGTGAAAACCTAATCGCTGCCCGCGCGGATCGACACTCGGCACCACCCCTCCGGGCGGAAGCACCAGCGGCACAACGAAAAGCGGGCCCCCCCCGGGGGGGGGGGGGGGGGGGGGCCCGGGGTGGGGCCCGGTACTGGGCGGGGTTGGGGGGCGGGGGG
>NZ_JAIUKB010000151.1:0-3350 GCF_020176785.1 Saccharopolyspora sp. 6V
ATAACACCCCTGCGGGCGCGCGCGTGCCGCCCTCCTCCCCCCCCGCCGGGGGGCCCTCACCCCCCCTCCCACCCGCGGCGGCGCGCCGCGGGGGGGGGGCGGGGCCCCCCCGCTTCCCGTGCTAGCTCACAGGTACTGGCCGGTGTTGGTGGCCGTGTCGATCGCCCGGCCGGATTCCTGGTTCTTGCCGCTGACCAGGGTCCGGATGTAGACGATCCGCTCGCCCTTCTTGCCCGAGATCCGCGCCCAGTCGTCCGGGTTGGTCGTGTTGGGCAGGTCCTCGTTCTCGGCGAACTCGTCGATGATCGCGTCCTGCAGGTGCTGCACCCGCAGGCCCGGTTGCCCGGTGTCGAGCACCGACTTGATCGCGGCCTTCTTGGACCGGTCCACGATGTTCTGGATCATCGCGCCGGAGTTGAAGTCCTTGAAGTACAGGACTTCCTTGTCCCCGTTGGCGTAGGTGACCTCCAGGAACCGGTTCTCGTCGGTCTCGGCGTACATCCGCTCGACGGTCGTCTGGATCATCGCGTCGATGCAGGCGGCCTTGTCCCCGCCGAACTCGCGCAGGTCCTCCTCGTGGACCGGCAGCGCGTCGGTGAGGTACTTGGAGAAGATGTCCTTGGCCGACTCGGCGTCCGGCCGCTCGATCTTGATCTTCACGTCGAGCCTGCCGGGTCGCAGGATCGCCGGGTCGATCATGTCCTCGCGGTTGGAGGCGCCGATGACGATGACGTTCTCCAGGCCCTCGACGCCGTCGATCTCCGAGAGCAGCTGCGGCACGATCGTGGTCTCCACGTCGGAGGACACGCCGCTGCCGCGGGTGCGGAAGATCGAATCCATCTCGTCGAAGAACACGATGACCGGAGTGCCTTCGGAGGCCTTCTCCCTGGCGCGCTGGAAGATGAGCCGGATGTGCCGCTCGGTCTCGCCCACGAACTTGTTCAGCAGCTCGGGACCCTTGATGTTCAGGAAGTAGGACTTCGCCTGCCCGTCGTCGTCCCCGCGCGCCGCGGCGACCTTCTTGGCCAGCGAGTTCGCCACCGCCTTCGCGATGAGCGTCTTCCCGCAGCCGGGCGGGCCGTAGAGCAGCACGCCCTTCGGCGGTTGCAGCTGGTACTGCACGTAGAGGTCGGAGTGCAGGAACGGCAGCTCCACGGCGTCCCGGATCTGCTCGATCTGGCTGCCCAGACCGCCGATGTCCAGGTACCCCACGTCCGGGACCTCTTCGAGCACGAGGTCCTCGACCTCGGCCTTCGGCACCGTGTCGTAGGCGTAGCCCGCCTTGCTGTCGACGAGCACGGAGTCACCGGACTTGAGCCCGGCCTCCACCAGCGGATCGGTCAACCACACGACGCGCTCCTCGTCGGTGTGGCCGAGCACCAGCGCGCGGTGGGTGCCCGCGGTGTCGGTGAGGCTCGGGGGCAGGATCTCCCGGAAGGTGCACACCTCGCCGATCTGCTCGAAGGCGCCCGCTTCCACGACGGTCAGCGCCTCGTTGAGCCGGACGGACTGCCCGAGCCCGAGCTCGTCGAGCTCGACGTTGGGCGAGACGGCGACCCGCATCTTGCGGCCGGAGGTGAACACGTCGACCGTGCCGTCCTCGTAGCGGCACAGGAACGTCCCGTATCCGCTGGGGGGCTGGGCGAGGCGGTCGACCTCCTCGCGCAGGGCCGTGAGCTGGCCGCGCGCTTCCTTCAGGGTCTCGGTGAGTTTGGCGTTCCGTTCGGTGAGCTGGCTCACCCGCTCGGATGCCTCGGCCAGCCGCTTCTCCAGCAACCGGGCCTGTTGGGGGGACTCGTTGAGCTTTCGGCGCAGCAACGCCACTTCGTCTTGGAGCAGACGAATCTGGCTGTTGAGCTCGGCTTGCCCGCCGGGCTGCTGCTCGCCGCCCTCCTCAGGCCGGCTGCCGGGACGGTCGTGCTGCATATCGGCACCCTCCTCCCGTGCTCGTACCACCACGGTACCGGCGATCACCGACGACGGCGGCGTCGTGATTGCCCGCCGGATCCGCCAGCGTGCCACAAAAATCGGCGAATACCCATGATTCGAACGCCCCCGGCGGCCCCGCCCGGGCGTGGTGGGAGTGGACGGTGAACACGGTGCGTTCACGATCATGGTCCATTCGGTGGCACCGGCCGGTTTCGGTCGTGGCCGTGACCGGGGGCACGACCACGGGTTTTCCGCTCCGCCACCGCGTTCGGTGCCGAACGTCGGCATCCGGGTGTCGGTGAGCTGACAACCGGGTGTCGTTGCGGACGGGCGTGTCCGACTTCTCCCATCATTTGGAACAACCCGCGGTTCCCGCGGTCGAAACGTGCTCCGGCCAGATCCTCATGTCGGGCATCTCACCCGGTGAGGGACACCCCGGACCGCAACACGGGAAAGGTCTACTCCTGACATGCGCCGGATAACGCTCTGGTCTACTTACGCGCGCCGAGAAGACGGCGACCGCACTTCCGTGCGGCCTGGCACAGACCTTGGGGGAGGAACATCCCATGACCTATCCGCCGCAACAGCCCGGACCGGGCGGGAACCAGGCGGACGGCGCGGCGACCCAGGGCACGCAACCTCCGCAGCAGCAACCCGCGTTCTACGCGAACCAGCACGCGGGCTGGCCGCAGGGCCCCATCACCGGAGTCCCCGCGCAACCGGGCCAGCAGCCCTTCCCCGCCGCTCCCGGGCCGGACCCGTTCGGCCAGCCGCAGCCGCAGTTCGGCCAAGCCCGGCTCGACCCGCAGTTCGGGCAGTTCCAGGACCAGTTCGGCTCGATCCCGCCCGCCCCGAACTGGGGCGGCGAGTTCGGCGCGGGCTCCTGGACCCAGCAGCCCGCCGAGCCCGAGGACGACGGGTCCGAGCGGGGCCGGTCCCCGCTGGTGTGGATCCTCGGCGGGGTCGGCGTGCTCGTCGTCGCCGGGGCCGCCGTCGGCGCGTTCTTCCTGTTCGGCGGCAGCGGTGGCCCCGGTGAGCCGCGGCCGGCCGCGCAGGAGCTCGTCGACAAGGTCAACGCGGGCGACTTCGCGTCGCTGGGACCGCAGCTGTGCGAGGCCAACCGCGCCGAGCTCGACCAGCAGTTCCAGCAGCTCTCCAGCGGGCGGTTCCAGGTGGAGCTGGGGCAGGTGACCGCGCAGGGCGACCGGGCGCGGGCGGAGCTCAGCGGCGACTACACGCTCGGCGGCGCCACGATGCCGGTCGACCAGACCATCGTGCTCACCGTCGAGGGCGACGCCTGGAAGATCTGCAAGCTCGGGCAGTGAGGCGGCCCGGGGGGGGCCCCGGGGGGGCGGGGGCGCCCCCCCCCCCCCGCCCCCCCCCCGGCCCCCCCCCGCGGCGCCGCGGCCCGGCCCCACGAC
>NZ_JAIUKB010000152.1:0-8646 GCF_020176785.1 Saccharopolyspora sp. 6V
CCCCCCGCCGGCCCGCGGGCCGCGCCGCCCGCGCCCGGCCGGCGCGCGGCGGGGGGGGCGGGGGGGGGGGGGGCCCCCGGCGCCCCCCCCCGGCCCCCCCCCCCCCCCCCCCCCCCCGCCCCGGTCAGCCCTTGCTGGGACGCCGCTGCGGGCGCGGCGGCGTCACGCCGTCCGCGAGCCGCCGCGTGACCAGCAGGAACGCGGTGTGCGCGACCATCCGGTGCTCCGGCCGCACCGCCAGACCCACCACGTGCCACGGCCGGATCAACGTCTCCCACGCCTGCGGCTCGGTCCAGCACTGCTGCTCGCGGATGGCCTCGGTGACCTTGGACAGCTGCGTCGTGGTCGCCACGTAGACCACCAGCACGCCGCCCGGAACCAGGTTCTGGAACACGGTGTCCAGCACGTCCCACGGCGAGAGCATGTCCAGCACGACCCGGTCGACCTGGCCCTCGTCGTAGTCGGCGAGGTCGGCGACGCGCAGGGTCCAGTTCTCCGGGACCTCGCCGAAGAACTTCCGCACGTTGCGCTCGGCGTGCTCGGCGTGGTCCTCCCGCACCTCGTAGGACACGACGCTGCCCTGCTCGCCGACCGCGCGCAGCAGCGAGCAGCTCAGCGCGCCGGAACCGGCCCCCGCCTCCAGGACCCGCGCGCCGGGGCGGATGTCACCCCACATCAGGATCTGCGCGGCGTCCTTCGGGTAGATGACCTGCGCACCGCGCGGCATCGACAGCACGTAGTCGGCCAGCAGCGGCCGCACCGCCAGGAACGACGTGCCGCCCGCCGAGGTGACCACCGAGCCCTCGGGGCTGCCGATGAGGTCGTCGTGCGCCAGCGCGCCCCGGTGGGTGTGGTACTCGCCGCCGGTCTCCAGGACGACGGTGTAGTGCCTGCCCTTCGGATCGGTCAGCTGGACCCGGTCGCCGGGCTGGAACTCACCGCTGACGGTGCTCACGTGCTTCGTGCCTCCATGTGCGCGTTCGGCAAGGGGCCGCCGGGCGCGGGACGTCACGGGAGTGAGCGGTGGGGCCGCGGCCGGCGGGTACGGCGGACCATCGTCGCAGAGGGCCCGGGCGGTTCCCGCCGGTGCTCACCGTTCGCGGGCGCGGGAGCGGAGCGCGCTGCGCAGGTCCTCCCGGCGCAGCACCCCGCAGGGCCTGCCTTCGGTGTCGATGACGAGGAACTGCCAGGCCAGTACGGTACGCACCCGTTCGAGCACGGCCTCGCCCGGCTCTCCCTCCAGCAGGATGGTGTCCGGGCCGACGGGTTCGGCGGCGTGCTCGGCGGGGTCGCGGGGCGCGCGGGTCGCGAGCCGTTCGGCGGCGGACTGGTCGAGCAGCCCGACCGCGACGCCGTCGGCCCGCACCAGCACCACGCCGCGCCCGGCGGCGGCGACCAGCGCGTCGCCGACGGGGCTCTCGGCGGGCAGTTGCAGCACCGGGCGCATCAGCTCGGCCAGCGAGAACCGCACCGGGCGGCTCCTGCGCTGCTCGGCGGCGTGCTCGGCGGTGGCGCCCGCGATGACGAACCACACCATGAACACGCAGGCCAGCAGCCGCAGCCACTGGTCGTCCACGTCCTGCAGCAACCCGAGCAGCGCCCACACCAGCAGTCCGGCGGCGACGAACCCCGCGCCGACGACGCCCGCGGTGGTGCCCGGCTGCCTGCGCCCGGTGACCGCCCACAGCGCGGAGCGCAGCATCCGCCCGCCGTCCAGCGGCAGCCCGGGCAGCAGGTTGAACGCGGCCACCGCGAGGTTGGCCACGCAGGTCTGCGCGATGAGCAGCCAGACCGCGCCGCCGGGCTCCACCGCGTACCAGCCGAGTCCCGTGACGGCCGCGAGCACCACCGACACGGCCGGCCCGGCGGCGGCCACCAGGCCTTCCTGCGCGGGGGTCGCGGGCGCGCGGCTGATCTCGGAGATGCCGCCGAGCAGGAACAGCCGCACCCGGCGCACCGGCAGACCCAGCCGCATCGCCGCCACGCAGTGCCCGAGCTCGTGCAGCAGCACCGAGGCCGCCAGCAGCACGGTGAACCCGGCGGCGAGGAACGCGCTGGTCCACACGCTCGCGGCGGGCAGGATGCGGCCGACCAGCGGGGTGTAGAGCAGCACGATGAACGCGGCCCCCACCCACCAGGACGGCGACAGCAGCACCGGCACCCCGACCACCCGGCACAGCAGCAGGCCGTTGTCCGGTGGAGCGGCTCGGCCGCGGGCCGTGTTGGCGGGCATGGTCCACAGGGTAGAGCGGGCGGCGTGAGGAGCAGGTGATCCGCCACGGGTGCGCGATCCCGTCGGACCCCTGTTCTAGGGTGCGGGCATGGTGGAACCGGCCCGGACCAGCGACAGCACGCGATCGGAGCTCGCCGGGGCGGGCGGGTCGGACGGGGCGAGCCTGCCCTCCGGCCGGCGCAGGCCCGCGCTGTCGCCGTCCCGCGCGAGTGACTTCAAGCAGTGCCCGCTGCTGTACCGCTTCCGCGCGGTGGACCGGCTGCCGGAGACGCCGACGCGGGCGCAGGTGCGCGGCACGGTGGTGCATTCGGTGCTGGAGCGGATGTTCGCGCTGCCCGCCGAGCAGCGCGACGCCGAGCACGCCCGCGACCTGCTGGAACCGGCCTGGCAGGACCTGCTGGCGGGGCAGCCGGAGCTGGCGGAGCTGTTCGACGGGCCGGAGGATCCGCAGCTGCGCACCTGGCTGGGTTCGGCGACGCGCCTGCTGGACTCGTACTTCGAGCTGGAGGACCCGCGCCGCCTGGAACCGGAGGCCTGCGAGCTGCGGGTGGAGACCGAGCTGGATTCGGGGCTGCTGCTGCGCGGGTTCATCGACCGGGTGGACGTGGCCCCGACCGGGGAGATCCGGCTGGTCGACTACAAGACCGGCGCGGCACCTCGCCAGATCGGCGAGGCGAAGGCCATGTTCCAGATGAAGTTCTACGCGCTGGTGCTGTGGCGCACCCGCGGCGAGGTGCCGAAGCAGCTGCTGCTGATGTACCTGTCGGACGGGCAGTCGCTGGCCTACGCGCCGGACGAGGCGGAGCTGCGCCGCTTCGAGCGGACGCTGGAGGCGATCTGGCAAGCCATCCTGCGCGCCGGGAAGACCGGCGACTTCCGCCCGAACCCGAGCAAGCTGTGCGATTACTGCGACCACAAGTCCCGCTGCCCGGAGTTCGGCGGCACTCCCCCGCCCTACCCGGGTTGGCCGGAACCGGATCCGGGGCAGGAATCCGTGCTGGACCGCACGGACTGATCGTTTTCCGCCGCGGGCGGACGGCTGCCGAGGAGGACGCAGTGGACGAGCGGGCCGTGTTCTACGAGCGGCTGGGCGGAGGAGGTTTCCGCGCCACCGGGCACACCGCGGGCCCGTGGTCGGACGCGGCCCAGCACTTCGGGCCGGTGTCGGCGCTGCTGGTGCGCGAGCTGGAGCGCTGCGAGCCCGCGCCGGGCACGGCGATCCGCCGGGTGACCGTGGACGTGCTGGGCCCGGTGCCGGTGGCCGAGCTGGCGGTGCGCGCCGAGGTGCTGCGCCCGGGCCGGTCGGTGCAGCTGCTGTCGGCGGAGCTGTCCGCGGGCGGGCGGGTGTGCGCGACGGCCCGCGCGTGGCGGATGGTCCGCGGCGACAGCACGCCGGTCGCGGGCGGGCCCCGCGAGGCGCTGGACGATCCGCTGTCCTGGCCGGAGGCGTCGGACATCGACGGCTGGGACCGCGGTTACGCGGCGGCGATGGAGTGGCGCGTCGGCCCCGGCGCGGAGCTCGGCCGCGCCCGGGTGTGGGCGCGGCAGCGGATCCCGCTGCTGGCCGACGAGGAGCCGAGCCCGTTGCAGCGGTTGTTCGCGGTGGTGGACTCGTCCAGCGGCGTGTCCCGCCGGGCGCGGATGTCGGAGTGGTCGTTCGCGAACACCGACCTGACGGTGCACCTGCACCGGGAGCCCTCCGGCGAGTGGGTCGGCCTGGACGCGGAGACGACCCTCGGCCCGGACGGCGGCGGCCTCGCCACCAGCACCGTCCACGACCGCACCGGCCCGATCGGCCGCTCCGCCCAAACCCTCCTGGTCACCCCCCGCTGACCGAGCCGAACGGTCTTCCCTCTTTCCCGTCAGCGGCGAAGCCGCTGAGCTGCCGACCACCCGAGCAACCGGCACCGCCGCGGGTTCTCAGCGGTTCCCTCGCGAGGACAGCGTTTTCTCATGTGGCGGAGCCACCTGTGAAAACGATCCCGCAGCGAGGGAACCGCTGAGGTTCCGCCACCCGAGCACTAAGCAGGCCGACGAACGTCAATCATCGTAAGGATCGAAGTTGGCCGCGCTGTCGAACCAGTCGGTGGCCTGGGTGTCGTCCACGACCGCGAACCGGGCCCCGGTGGGGTCCCGCAGCACGGCGACGCGGCCGATGCTGGAGCCGTAGGGGTCGACGCGGACCCGCCCGCCGAGCCCGATGGCCCGGTGCACGAGCCCGTCGATGCCTTCGTCGGCGTCGGCCCCGAGGTAGAGCAGCCAGTGCGGCCGGGTGTCGGGGGTGATGTAGTCGCGGATCATGCTGACCCGCGCGAGCACGGATTCCCCGGCGAGGTACCAGACGGCGTAGTTGGAGCGGTTCTCGGCGCCGAACTGCTCGGCTTCGTAGCCGAAGAGCCGCTGGAAGAAGCCGTCGGCGGCGGCGGCCTTGATGGTGACGAGCTCGGCCCACATGAGGGTGCCGGGCAGGCCGACGTCGAACTGCCAGGAGTCGTCGGGGGACAGCAGCCCGAACTCGGCGTCGGAGGGCCCCACGAGCACGGTCTTGCGGCCGATGCCGGGCACGTCGGCGGGTGGCACGACGATCCGGGCGCCTTCGCCGAGCGCTTGCTCGGCGGTGGTGTCGACGTCCTGCGCCGCGAGGAACAGCCGCCACTCGGAGTGTTCCCCGGCGGAGCGGCGGATGCTGGCGACGGGGAACCCGTCGCGGTAGGCGACGACGTGCTCCCCTGCCGCGTCGTCCTGGTGCGTCTCGTACCGCCAGCCGAACAGTTCGGCGTAGAACTCGCGGGCCTGCTCCACGTCGGTGGTGACCAGTTCGATCCAGCACGGCATCCCGGCCACGATCTCCCACTGGGGCGCCGCCTCCCCGGGCTGCACTACGGCCATGTTCCTCACCCCCACCTCATCGCTTCAAGATCACTACCCATTATGACCGAGTGATCGACGATCGAGGTCGCGCCGAGGCGGATTCCTCCATCGGAGCGGCGGCGCGGAACAGTGCAAAGAGGACGAACAGGACGATTCGCCCGGAGTATTCCGCTGTCAGAGGTACCGGTAGACGTCCTCGGGCGACAGCCCGCGGGCGAGCATGATCACTTGGAGCCGGTAGAGCAGCTGCGAGATCTCCTCGGCCAGCGCCTCGTCGGACTCGTGCTCGGCGGCGAGCCACACCTCGCCCGCCTCCTCGATGACCTTCTTGCCCTGCGCGTGCACTCCGGCGTCGAGCGCGGCGACGGTCGCCGACCCCTCCGGCCGGGTGCGGGCGCGTTCCTGGAGCTCGTTGAACAGCTCGTCGAAGGTCTTCACGACGTTCGATCCTCGCATCCTGGGCGGCGGGCCCCGACAGCGGTCCCGCCGCCGCTCAGGCGACCGCGTCCGGCAGCAGCGCGCTCAGCGCGGGCACGTCGAAGGACTCCAGCGAACTCAGCAGCACCCGCCGCTCCCCCGGCTCCAGCGGCACCTCGCAGGGCACGGCGACCACGGTGCACCCGGCGGCCACGGCCGCCGACACCCCGGTCGGCGAGTCCTCCACCGCCACGCAGCGCCGCGGGTCCACGTCCAGCAGCCGGGCCGCCCGCAGGTACGGCTCCGGATCGGGCTTGTTGCGGCCGTCGACCTCGTCGCCGCAGACGGTGACGTCGAAGGAGTCCCGGCCCAGCGTGTCCAGCGCGATCTCCGCCAGCGAGCGGATCGTGGAGGTGACCAGCGCGCACGGGACGCCCAGCGCGCGCACCTGCGCCAAGGCCTCCCGGGCCCCGGGCCGCCACGGCAACCCCTGGCGGAACAGCTCCGCGCTGCGCCGCTCCACCCAGTCGGCGGCGTCCGCGACGTTCGCCGGATCGGCGGGCAGGCCCAGATCGGCCAGCAGCATCCGCATGCTGGTGGACATGTTCGAGCCCACCATCGCTTCGCGGGTGGCGACGCCGAGCTCGCCGCCGCGGTGCACGGCGTAATCGCTCAGCGAGATCGACCACAGCTTCTCGGAATCGACCAAGGTGCCGTCCATGTCGAACAGGACGGCGGCGGGGCGGGCGTCAGCCATCGCGCCCTGATCTCAACAAGCTCATCAGTGCCACGCCGCCAGTACAGCAGGGCGGCGGGGGCCGCTCCCAGCGAACGTGGCCGATCCCTCCCCGCCGGTTCGGATCGTCTCCGGGATGTCGGGCGCTCACGTCGGCGATAGGTCGTAGGCTGACGCGGTGAACGATCGCGAACCACGCTCCGCAGACCAGGTGGACCGGACCGAGGGGAATTCGACCGAAGGCACATCGACCGAAGGCAAACCCGCTGGGCCGACCGCCCCGATCGCCGTGATCGGGTTCGAGGGTTGGAACGATGCGGGCGATGCCGCAAGCTCCGCGATCGAGCACCTCGAACTCACCTGGGACGCCTCCCCGCTGGCCGAGATCGACCCGGATCCGTACTACGACTTCCAGGTCTCGCGCCCCACGGTGAAGCTGGTGGACGGCGTGACCCGGAAGGTGAGCTGGCCGACGACGCGGCTGTCGGTGTGCCGGCCGCCGGGCGCCGAGCACGACGTGGTGCTCGTGCACGGGATAGAGCCCAACATGCGCTGGAACGCGTTCTGCGCGGAACTGCTGGAGCACCTCGACAACGCGGGGGTGCGCACCGTGGTGTCGCTGGGCGCGCTGCTCGCCGACGCGCCGCACACCCGCCCGGTGCCGGTGACCGGCACGGCCTACGACGCGGATTCGGCGACCCGCTACGGGTTGGAGCGCTCCACCTACGAGGGCCCGACGGGCATCGTGGGGATCTTCCAGGACTCGTGCGTGCAGTCGGGCATCCCGGCGATCTCGTTCTGGGCGGCGGTCCCGCACTACGTGTCGCAACCGCCGTCGCCGAAGGCGACGCTGGCGCTGCTGCACCGGGTGGAGGACGCGCTGGACCTGGAGGTCCCGCTGGGGAACCTCCCGGACCAGGCCGAGGAGTGGGAAACCACGGTCAGCGAGATGGCCGAGGAGGACGAGGACGTCCGCAACTACGTGCGCGCCCTGGAGGAACGCGGCGACGCCGAGGTGAAGCTCACCGAGACCAGCGGCGACGCGATCGCCGCCGAGTTCGAGCGCTACCTGCGCAGGCGTGGGCCGGGCGGCAAGGGGCCGCTGGGCCCCGGTCCCGGCTGATGCCGCGCCCCGATCGCACGAGAACGCCCTCCGAGCCCGGCTCGGAGGGCGTTCCGCTGTTCGGATCAGCCGGTCAGAGCTGCACGCCGAGGAGCGCGTCGACCGCGGCACGGACCTCACCGGGCGCGGCCGCCTCGGTGCCGCCGCCCGCGAGCGCTTCGTCGGCCCACGCGTCGACCGCGCGCAGCGCGCCCTCGGTGTCCAGGTCGTCGGCGAGCCGGTCCCGCAGCCCGGCGATCGCCGTGGCGGCGGCCGGTGCCGCGGCCAGCGCCGCCGCCTCCCGCCAGCGCGCCAGCCGGGCAGTGCCCGCGGTGAGCGCGTCCGCCGTCCAGGAGCGGTCCGTGCGGTAGTGCGCGTCCAGCAGCGCCAGCCGCACCGCCATCGGGTCCACCCGGTCGCCGCGCAGCCGGGAGACGAACACCAGGTTGCCCTTCGACTTGGACATCTTCTCGCCGTCGAGGCCGACCATGCCCGCGTGGCAGTAGTGCCGCGCGAACGGGGATTCGCCGGTCAGCGCCTCGGCGTGCGCGGCGCTGTACTCGTGGTGCGGGAACGCGAGGTCGGAGCCGCCGCCCTGCACGTCGAAGGTCATCCGCAGCCGGTTCAGCGCGATCACCGAGCACTCCAGGTGCCAGCCGGGCCTGCCGGGCCCGAGCTCGGACTCCCAGGACGGCTCGCCGGGCCGGGCGGCCCGCCACAGCAGCGCGTCCAGCGGGTGCTCCTTGCCGGCGCGGTCCGGGTCGCCGCCGCGCTCGGCGAAGAACTTGAGCATGTCCTCCGGGCCGTAGTTCGACTCGTAGCCGAACCGGCCGGTCGCGTCGTGCCGGTAGTAGACGTCCGGGTACTCGTCGTCGACCCGGTAGGCGGCGCCGGAGGACAGCAGCTTGCCGACCGCTTCCACGATCTCCGGCATGGCCTCGACCGCGCCGATGAAGTCCTGCGGCGGCAGCACCCGCAGCGCGGCCATGTCCTCCCGGAACAGCGCCGTTTCGCGCATGCCGAGCACGACCCAGTCCTCACCGTCGCGGTCGGCCCGCTCCAGCAGCGGATCGTCGATGTCGGTGACGTTCTGCACGTAGTGCACTTCGTGGCCGTTGTCGAGCCACACGCGGTGGACCAGGTCGAACGCCAGGTAGGTGGCGGCGTGACCGAGGTGGGTGGCGTCGTACGGGGTGATGCCGCAGACGTACATCCGCGCGACGGGGCCGGGCTGGGTGGGCCGGACCTCGCCGGTGGCGGTGTCGAAGAGCCGGAGGGGGCGGGGTG